>DAHWQF010000039.1 GCA_027334785.1 Acidimicrobiaceae bacterium | reverse complement strand
GCGCCGCCGCCCATTGCTGGGCGGAAGCTCTGTCCACCCCTTCGACAGCATCTTCTCCACGATTTCCGTTAGCTCGCCTTCCTCCACCGAGATGACACTCTGATTGTTGCTACTGACCACCATGTCCGTGAGCCAGGCGGGAGCCTCTGCTATGGCGACCTCACCGGGGTGGTGCCCCGGTTTGTAGGCATACACCCCCCCACGAGGGTGAAGAGAACCGGCAGCTACGAGATAACCCCCGTCCCCACGCACGTCGAGCCCGTCGCCGAGCTTCCCGGCCGAGCAAGTGACGCCAGGCTCATACTCGAAGTAGAAGTGGCGCCCGCCAGTAGGGGTCGTCACTTGGGGTGTGCGCGGCAAAAGGCCGTGCTGGCGCTCTAGGTCGCCAAGGGTCTTGTTCCCGCCCCTGCCGTCCTTCACGTCCACGTCGAGGCCCCATATTCCGCTGGCCTCACCTGTTGCGATCCCCACTCCGTCGCCCCCCCGGTAGCGTCCCCAGAGCGCCTTTATGGCCTCGGGGTCGCGAACAGCATCCTTGAAGCCGTGCGACCCCCGGAACGGCTGCTTCTGGCGTAGGGGGAACACGGCAAAACCGAACTTTGCAACCTCCAGAGCGTGCTCAAGGCTGCCAGAAACCAAAGGCATTTCGTGACACCTCTTTCTACAGCAGTTCTACGATTCGTCGATAGGTAGTGGTACTTTGCTGGCCATGCGACGGCAATAGCTAGCCCGCCGTTGGCCTGGTCGGCTCCGGCGCTCCTAGCAGGGCTTCGACTGCCGCCTTGCTGAACACGATGCGCCTGCCAACCCTGATCGCTGGCACTGGGCAGGTCCCCTCACGGACCGATTGGTAGACCGCCCAAGTGCTCACGCCCAGCCGCTCGGCCAGTTCTTGGGCTTGGAGCGTGGCGCAACTCATATGGCGTCCAACTCGCTCAGCGCACGAAGCATGGGGCATATGCTATAGCCATGGGCGAGCCATATGTGGGCCTGCCCCTTGCCAACCTGCTGCGCTATGGCTAGACTGCTAGTCATGGCCGTTGACCAAGAGGCACCCATCGTCTTCATTGACCCCAATAACACCCAAGTCGAACGGCTCTCAGACGGGAGCGCCGTCCCGTCCCAGTTCGTGGTGCACACTTGGGACGCAGGCACACAACTGAACGTCCGCATGACCTTCGCCGTCGTGGGTGGCGAGATACGTCTTATCCGCTTGTTCCTAGAGCCTGTCGAGGATGGCGACTTCATCACGCCTAGCCGAGTACGTGACATCCGCTTGGGCACGATAATTGACCAGGTGCGCGCTTCGATTGTGCGTGCCTACAATACGGGGCGTCAGCGAACCGAGCACGGAGAACGACCAAGCAAAACTGGCGGCGTCCCCTTCGATTCGTTGGGTCTTATGCGCCACATGTACGGCGACAACTACGGGATCATCGAGGAACTCCGCCCTCCCGAGGGACCCATAAGCCTCCGTGGCCGACCAGTAAGCGACGAGGACTTGCGGAGGGTGGCAGATGTTGTCGAGGCCAACCCATACGACCGCCGGGTGCAGGTGGCGCGCCAGTTGCACGTGTCGCCACGTACGGCGTCTCGCTGGATCGCCGAGGCGAAAAGGCGTGGTTTTATCAGTGAAAATGGCGACAAGAAAGGAGCCGACAAGTGAAAGGTTTCACCCGCCAACGAGGCAGTAACTACACCGCCTACTGGGAGACCAAGGACCCGGCAACCGGCAAGCGCCACCAGCACAGCAAGGGCGGCTTCAAGACCAAGGGAATGGCTCAGAAGCATCTCAACGCGATCATCGGGACCGTGCAGGACGGGTCGTGGCGGCCGGACGGCAAGATGACTGTTGCTGAGGTGCTGTCGCAGTGGCACGCCGCCAAGGTGAGCGAGGGCCTTCGGCCCGCCACCCTGGACATGTACCTCAACGTCATCAACGGGTGGCTAGTGCCCCACGTAGGCGGCCTCAAGCTCACCCAACTCTCCCCCGTGGTCGCCAGCGAGATGGTGGCCAAGCTGCGTTCCCCGGATGGCAGCCGACTTGGACGGGGTGTGCTTAGCGACCGCTCCGTGCAGTTGGCAGTCACCGTCCTGAAGACGGCCACCCGCTGGGCGTGGGAGCAGGGTCTAATAGGCCGAGATGTGCTGGCGGCATACAAGCGCCCCAAGATCGAGGCCAGCGACCGCGCGTCCTCAGCCTGGACCGATGAGGAAGCGGGCAAGTTCCTTGCTGCCGTCGCTGACGACCGCCTACGGGCGTGCTGGTGGTTGCTGTTGTCCCGTGGATTGAGAAGAGGCGAGTTGTTGGGGCTCCGATGGGAAGACCTCGACCTGGATGCCGGCCACCTCCGCATCGTGCGCACTTGCGTAGTCGTAGACAACAAGGTCGCCGAGTCTCTCCCGAAGACTGCCGCGGGCCGGCGCGAGGTGCCTCTAGATGCTCACCTCGTGGCCGAGCTGAAGGCCCACCACAAGCGCCAGTTGGAAGAGCGCCTACTGGCTGGTGAAGCGTGGGAGGCTAGCGGCTTCGTGTTCGTGGATGAGCTGGGCCACCCCATCTTCCCGGACACTCTCTCGGGTCGCTTCGATGCCCTCATCGTCAAGGCCGGCGTGCGCCGGGTCAGGCTCCACGACGGGCGCCACAGCGCC
The DNA here is from genome assembly GCA_027334785.1 of Acidimicrobiaceae bacterium. Taxonomy (GTDB): domain Bacteria; phylum Actinomycetota; class Acidimicrobiia; order Acidimicrobiales; family Palsa-688; genus JAJZYO01. Next base: position 10,773 of record DAHWQF010000039.1, on the reverse strand, counting down.
GCCACAATGCTGCTTGAGGACGGCACGCCGGTCCATGAGGTGGCGGCCATCCTCGGACACTCGAAGGCGTCGATTACCCTCGACGTGTACGCCCACGCAGTGAAGCGGGGAGGTCAACTGGCCGGCGAGCGCCTAACTGCTCGCCTCGCTGAGCGGGTCAAGGGCTGAGCTGTCCACTTCTGCTTCCTCAACCCACCGTGCGAGTATGCTGAGAGCACCCAGCATCTCCAGCGCGACCTGTGGATCTGGTCGTCGGCCGCCGTGAGTGACGAGATTGCGGATCGCCTTCTCGCACCCCATACCAAAGAGCTTCGCACCCTCATGGGCGTTGACCCAATCTTCGGTCCCCGGCGGAAAGGCCCGAAAGCGCAGGCGAGGGCTGTTCTCCGTTGGCGGGTTCTTAGAGAAGACCTCTCCCATGCTGGACGTTCCCTTGGGCACACCTAACTTCCTCGGTAGCTCGTCGTCGAGTATCCGGGACGCAGCCGCTCTGACGGCCTCAGGGTGATGCCCGCCCCGCCACAGTTCCTCGGCCGCCTGCCACACCCAAGGATGAAAGCCAGCACCTTCCAATGGCCCATTTCTTGCCAGGATACGAGCAACCTTGACTCGCCCAGAGAGGATCCTCACCAGCTCGTTGCACGCGGCATCACACGCGATGTACGGCCAGGCCTTGTCCACTCGTGCCCGGATCGCGTTCGCTAGCTTTGGGTCTATTTCGTTCGCGATCAACTCCACGGCGTGGATGCTGTCATTGATCTCGTTCTCGACCTCTCTATATGCCGCGGGTGCGGCCATCCGAGTCAGGCTCAGGGAATACCAAATGGCTGGCCCCGTCGGCGAGTTCGGGAGCATGTCCTCGTAAGCCTTGCGGCTCCTGGCCAGGACAGCTCTAAACTCCCGTACCACCTTGAGGGCGGCGGCCTCTTGCATCACCCGTCACCTACGACGAATGTGTGTTCCGATGACAAACCGATGACAAGCAACTCTCCCCGCTCCCAACGCTGACGCTTAGCTCCCGCCTTTAGGCTGCTCAGAGCTGGTGTCGGAGGGGGGACTTGAACCCCCACGGGATTGCTCCCACTAGCACCTCAAGCTAGCGCGTATACCTATTCCGCCACTCCGACGTGGCAGCCAGCCAGCATAGCCGGCACCGCGGGCACGAGGTCGTCCCGTCTCTCGCCACTCAGAGTGATATCAAAGCCTCCATTTTTACGCCGGGCATGGCCGGTGTGAGCCGCCAGGTGTCTTGCAACCGGGCAAGGACAAGCGAGCTACCAAGGCGAAGTGCCGTCCCCCACCGTCCCGGGAACGCCACCACCGGCAGTTCCCACCTCGTCCCGTCCGAAGCCGGCAGGACTCTGGTCCATGGAGCATCGTTGTATGACCCGCTCAGTCGGTCGTACGCCGGCGGAAGAGGAAAGCAGCGAGCGGCGCGGCTACGGCAATCAGTCCCACCGACCAGATGAGCGCCGCGGCCAGCGGATGTTCCACGGGCCACGAAGCGTTGGGGGGCATCGGGTTGGGGTTGCCGAAGAGGTCCCGAACCGTGGCCGTGACCGAGCTCACCGGGTTCCAGTCGGCAATGACCCGCAACCAGCTAGGCATGTGGAGGGTCGGCACCAGGGCGTTGGACACGAACGCGAGCGGGAATATGACGACAAAGCCCACCGACATGGCCGCTTCGGGCTCTTTGGCGAGGAGACCGAAGCAGGCGGTGGCCCAGGAGAGGGCGTAACTGAAGAGGAGCGCGACGCCAAAGCCTCCGAGCACCGACCAGACGTTGTGACCTGGGCGCCAGCCGACCACGAGCCCGACCGCCGCCACGACGGCCGAACACACCGCCGCCGAGAGCAGGTCCGAGACCGTGCGCCCGACGAGAGCAGAGGCTCTCCACATGGGGAGGGTCCTAAAGCGCTCGACGATCCCGTTCGCCAAGTCGGTAGCGAGGCCGACGCCGGTGCCCATCGAGGAGGTGACGAGGTTCATCGTGAGCAGGCCAGCTAGGACGAAGTCCGTGTAGCTGGCGCCGCCCGGCAGCGACATCCCCGAGCCGAACACATACACGAAGAGCACGGTGAACAGGACCGGCTGAACGGTCACGTCAGAAAGCTGCATGGGTTCACGGAAGACATGGATGAGGTTGCGCCGCGTCATCACCATTACGTCCTTGGTGCGCGCCGCCAAGGAGGAGAGAGCCAAGGAGGAGACAGCGCCCCTCCTTTCCTCGACGGTTGTCGAAATGGCGCGTTCGACTGTGCTCACGCCACCACCTCCTCCGCGGCCGGCTGGCCGGTCAGGGCAAAGAACACGTCGTCGAGCGACGGCTGGCGCACTTCTACGTCATCGACTAGGAGGCCGGCGGCGTCGAGTGCACGCACGACTAGGGTTGCGAGGCCCCGTTCGCCGTTGACGGGCGCCGAGACGCACCCGCCGGAGAGCCGTGGCGTGCCCGCCACGTACGGGGCGAGCGCCGACACGACGGTTTCTTGGCTGGCCTCCGCCGAAAGCGTCACGTGCAGGCGGGCACCCCCTACAGAGCGCTTCAGCTCGGCCGGTGTCCCTTCGGCAATTGCGCGGCCGTGGTCCACCACGACCACTCTGCTCGCCAGCCGGTCGGCCTCGTCGAGGTACTGGGTGGTGAGGAGGACTGTCACCCCCCTATTGGTCAGGTCCTCCACCACGCCCCAAACCTCCGCCCGGCTGGTCGGGTCGAGCCCCGTAGTGGGCTCGTCGAGGAACAGCACGGGAGGGTCCGCCACCAGGCTCGCCGCCAGGTCGAGGCGCCGGCGCATCCCGCCGGAGTACCCCTTGGCCACCCGGCCTCCGGCCTCGGCTAGGCCGAAGCGCTCGAGCAGCTCGTCTGCCCTCCGCTTGGCGGCCCGGCGCGAGAGGCCGGACAACTCGCCCACCATCTGGAGGTTCTGGCGCCCGGTAAGCAGGCCGTCCATGGTGACGTCCTGGGCGGTGACGCCGATGCGGCGGCGGACCTGCGCGGGGTGGGCCGCCACGTCGTAACCGGCGACCCGCGCCCGGCCGCCATCGGGCACGGTCCGAGTAGTGAGGACACGGACCGCGGTCGTCTTGCCGGCGCCGTTGGGCCCGAGCAGCGAGAGGACCGTGCCTCTCTCCACCGAGAAATCGAGGCCGGCGAGCGCGTGCACGTTACCGTAGTGCTTGGCCAGCCCTGCGGCTTCGATGACAGCGTGGGTTTCCATCTATATCCTCCTGCGACCCTGACTAAGAGGGCTCCGCTTACTTGCCGCACGGTAAGCCACGAGGAGCTACGTTACCACCTACTGGCCGGCCGTCAAGTAACATTCCTGTTGGATGGCACGCTATCGGGATACGAGGGAGCGCATCCTCGACGTGGCGCTCGAGCTCTTCACCGAGGAGGGATATGACCGGGCTTCCCTGCGGGAGATCGCGGAGCGCCTTGGGGTTACCAAGGCTGCCCTCTACTACCACTTCCCGAGCAAGGCCGACATCCTCTTCGCCCTGCACCTGCGCATACACGCCCTGATCGACGAACCTCTCCAACAGCTCCGGGCGGCGCCGGTCACCCTTGGGCGCTGGGAGACCTTTTTGAGCGCTTGCATGGAGAAGCTCGAAGGTAATACTGCTTTGTTCCTCCTGCACCGCAACAACCAAGTTGCTTTCTCCAGCCTGCACAACGAAGCCCACAGGCACGCCCACACCGAGCTCGAGGCATGGGCGAACATGTTGTTCTCCGACCCGTCGCTCAGCCCGGGCGAACGGCTCAAGATGGCCGCCTCGTTCGCCGTTGCGTTCCTTACCCCCATGCTGGCGGCACCGCTCATCTCACCCGGCAACGAAGCCAACATGGCACCGGCGCTCCGCCGGATCATCCACGGGGTCCTCCGAACGGCCACGGAGGACAGCGCAAGCTCGGCGCGCAACGGGTCGGGACCGCGGCCCACTGCCCCGCCCCGCTTAGCCGTGCGGAACCGGGCCAGAAACTGACCGATGTGACCCTGGAAACCCCGCATCGGTTGGTTTTCGTGCCAAAACGGGCGGATTTTCTGGTATATGTGGCGTTCGCGCGACCACGTCGATCGGTTTTTCGCACGCGCGGGGGCCAAAGAGTCGCCTCTGGTACCTAGACGCCGGGGGGCGCGCGAAACACACCAATCACCCAGAAGGGTTCCGCTTTCAGTAATACCAGGGGAAAGCGGACCAGTCAGGCCGGCGCCGGCCCAAGAAAGCGTCGCGGCCCTCGGCCGCTTCCTCGGTCATGTACGCGAGCCTGGTGGCTTCGCCGGCGAAGATCTGCTGGCCGGCGAGCCCGTCGTCCACGAGGTTGAACGCGTACTTGAGCATCCGGACCGACATCGGGCTCTTCTCGTTGATCTCGGCTGCCCATTCGAGCGCTACCTTCTCAAGCGAGGCGTGGGGGACGACGGCGTTGACCATGCCCATGTGGTACGCCTCATCAGCGCTGTAGGTGTGACCGAGGAAGAAGATTTCTCGAGCACGCTTTTGGCCGACCTGCCTGGCTAGCAACGCCGAACCGTAACCGCCGTCGAAGCTGGCCACGTCTGCGTCGGTTTGGCGGAAGCGAGCCTGCTCAGCGCTCGCCAGTGTTAGGTCGCACACCACGTGGAGGCTGTGGCCGCCGCCAGCCGCCCACCCTGGCACGACCGCGATCACGACCTTGGGCATGGTGCGGATAATCCGTTGGACTTCAAGGATATGGAGCCGTCCGAGCCTCGCCCGCTCCGCCCGGCCGTCGCCGTGGCCCGGCGCCGTCCCTTCCCCTCTGGCGGCCTCCTCGTACTCGTAGCCCGCCTGCCCGCGCACGCGCTGGTCCCCGCCAGAACAAAAGGCCCAGCCACCGTCTTTTGGCGAGGGCCCGTTGCCCGTGAGCAGCACGCAACCGACATCTGGCAAAGAACGGGCGTGGTCCAAACAGGCGTACAGTTCGTCCACCGTGCGGGGCCTAAAGGCGTTGCGCACCTCGGGGCGGTTTATCGCCACCCGCACGGTCCCCTGCGACACGGCGCGGTGGTAAGTGACGTCGGCCAGTTCGCCGGCAAAACCCTCGACGGGGCGCCACGAGGAGGGGTCGAACAGCTCGGACACAAAGTTTTCGTCGGCCACGGTCGCGAGGCTACTGTAGCGAGGCGAACTTGCTTCGTACAGAGAGGAGGGGCCCATGCCTTATTTGACGAAAGAAGCGGCTGCTTGGGCACCATATCTTGTAAGTACACCGACATGTCCCGTTCCGGTCTTTTCCAGGCTGCAAGTTTCGCCTCGGTAGCGTCATGGCTTACGACACCGAACTAGCCGACCGGGTACGTGAACAACTCGCCGGCGAGAGCGCAGTATCCGAACAGGCCATGTTCGGGGGCCTCGCCTTCCTGCTCCGCGGCAATATGGTTGTAGCCGTATCCGGTCAGGGCGGGCTCTTGGTCCGGGTACCGCCCGAGGAGACGGAGCGGGTGCTCTCCAAACCTCACACTGCGCTCACGGAAATGGGCGGCCGGCGTATGACGGGCTGGGTGCGCGTCGCTCCCGAAGAGGTCAAGACCTCAAGGCAACTTTCCAGCTGGGTCAAGCTCGGTGCCGGTTACGCCCGCACGCTCCCGGCCAAAGGGACCAAGCGCAACCACTGAGCAACCCCCTGCAGAGGCTCTGCACGTGAAGCCGTGTGACCAGCTGCGGAGGCGGGACCCTGCCGTACACCGAGCTAGCGAGAGACCGAATGCTTCGAGCGCCGGGCGCTCAACCGTGCCCTCGCCGATCTCGCCGCCCTGGTGAGCGTGCGGCATGAAGATCACCGTGTCCGTCGTCATCGAAGCCGACGGCCAAGCCCCGACGGTTGTCCGTGACGTGTTCAGCATGGAGCGGGGCGCCCTCACCCCCGACACGTTGGGTCTTCGCCTCGACGAGGCCAATGGCCTGCTGAGCGCCGTGCAAGAAGCGGTGATCGACCAGCAGGTCAACGTCGCCCTGGCCACCCAGTCGGCCTGCCCGGACTGCGGGGAGGCTCACCGGCACAGGGACACCCGGAATATCGTGGTGCGCAGCATGTACGGGACGTTGCACCTGCGAAGTCCCCGCTGGTGGCACTGCAACTGCCGCCTCCATGACACCCGGACCTTCAACCCGCTCGCCGCGCTGCTCCCCGAGCGGACCACCCCCGAGCTGGCGTACCTGGAAGCCAAGTTCTCCGGGCTCGCCGCCTACGGCGCCCTCCGCCAAGCTGCTCGGCGAGGTCCCCCCGCTCGGGCGGCGCCTGCACGCCACCACACTGTCCCGACAAGCCCAAGCGGTGGCCCAGCGCCTGAAGGACGAGCTGGGCGAGCAGCGTTGGAGCTTCATCGATACCTGCCAGCGGGACCGGAACGCTATGGCGCGCCCCGACCTGCCCATGGTGGTCAGCCTCGACGGCGGCTACGTGCACTCCGCCAAGCAGCGCTCACGGAGCGACAGATGGTTCGAGGTGATCGCCGGGAGGGCCACCCCAGCCGAAGGGCGACCCAAGTGCTTCGGGTTCGTGCAGACCTACGACACCAAACCTAAACGGCGCCTGTTCGACCTGCTCGCCTCCCAGGGGATGACCGCCAACCAGGCGGTCCTTCATCACCGACGGTGGCGACGACGTCAGGGACCTCCCGCTCTACCTCAATGCCGGCTCTGAGCACCTCCTCGACTGGTTCCATGTCACCATGCGCCTCACCGTTCTGGCCAACATGGCCAAGAGCTTGCGCCCGGCGCCACCCGACGAGGAAGGCCTCCGGCTGACCCTGCCGTGGAGGCCGCCGAAGCCCTCGAGCGCCTCAAGTGGTTCTGCTGGCACGGCAACGTCGTGGCGGCACTCGAGGTGATCAGCGACATCGAGCTCGACGTCGAGGTCGCTGAAGCGACCGCCGAGCAGGCCAGGTTCTTGAAGACGCTGCGTGAGCTCGACACCTACATCCGGGCCAACGCCGGATTCATCCCCAACTATGGCGAGCGCTACCGCACCGGCGAGGTCATCTCCAGCTTGCTGCCCGAGTCCGCCGTCAACCAGGTGATCAGCAAGCGGATGGTCAAGAAGCAGCAGATGCGCTGGAGTCCCCGCGGCGCCCACCTGCTGCTCCAGGTCCGCATCCGAGCCCTCAACGACGACCTCGCCGGCGACTTCGCCCGGTGGTACCCCGGTTTCACCCAGATGTCTGAAGCAAACCTCGACGATCAGCCGATCGCCGCGTAACTCCCACGGTTTGTAACGCTCTCCGCGGAGGCCGGTGGTCCGGCCCATAAGGACCACTTCTTCTCCCACGGTTTTTTCCCCACTCTCCGATAGCGAACGGGCTTTGTCCCGGTCTCTTTACAGTGTTGCTTTTAGCGCAGCGCGGCCAACTATGGCTGACACCCCCACGCTTGGGACGTGACCACAAAGCAAGAACCTCATGGGCACCCTAAAGCGCGCCGTAATGCCCGGGACGCTTACAGTCAGCGCGGACGCATCGCGACACCCGCTGTGCCCACGGAGTCCTCCCGTTGCAATGACGAAACCCCCACTGGCCTTAGGGGCACCGCCCTTGGTCTGCAGAGTGCGCGCTGGAGCCATAGTGACACTCGTTGGCGTTGTAAGGACCCTCGGCAAGTTGCCGCGGACGTAACGCACCCTTATGCCATGTCGTCGCCCCTCGCCAGCCATTAAGAAGGCCACAGCCGGCACACCTTTAAGCGAACAGGAGGCTCGCGACACGTTATCTATCCCGATACCCGTCAACTCAGTACCGGCGGCGGCGCTCCCAGCCAAGAAGAACATACGCAGCTGTGATGCCGAGCAGAGTTTCACCGCGCCCCCTTGCCTTGAAGCAACCGCTAGGGACCCGGCCACTCGATCGGAGGATACCACCATCGCTCTACTGGTTGCGACAAAGAGCAATGTTGCTGTCACGCCTAGCATCAAGGACCCTAGGTTTGAGCACTGGCGTCCCATCGTTATCACTCTCCTGGAAGCCCTTACCTTAGTCAGCATGGAACGGCCAGCGCGATCCGCATCTAGCGTGGGTCATCCACTGCGGAGCGGAAGTTGCCAACATACGGAAGGAGCCAGCCGTCCATGCCCCTGTAGTACCACCCACGTTCCTCGGTCTAGACGTCCACAAGAACACCATCTCTGCGGCAGTCCTGCGCCCGGGCGAGGACGTCCCCGATGTGGAGAAGATCCTCCCGGGATCGTCCATGGCACTCGCCGGATCACCGCGGACACCGCGCTCCGTCTCGCCCGCTACTCCGGCACCAGCGATGAGTTCTGGCTGAACCTCCAGGCCCACTACGACATCGAGACCGAGCGGGACCGTCTTGCCGATACGCTCGTCCAGATCACGCCCCTAGCCAGTTGAGCGACCTCGTCTCTACGGTAGGCCGGAAGGTCGCCGCTGCGAGGTGTTGCGGTGACCGGCCGTCTTACGGGAACAGCCTTGCGTGTTGCATTGCGCAATACATCGCCTAGAGTGGCGACGTGTGGCGAGAGCTCGTCTGGAGCGACGAGTGCGAGGCGCACGTTGCTAAGCACAATGTCAAACCGTCCGAGGTCGAGGAGGTCGTCAACACGCGTCCCCAGTGGCAGCACCCCGGGGTGGAGGGTTCGACGCTCGTCTACGGGCGGACCGGCGTCGGCCGTCACCTGCTTGTCGTCCTCGCCGAGTCCGCGGACGGACGTTGGTACGTCGCCACCGCCAGGGACCTGACCCCTAAGGAGATGCGCACCTTCCGCAGAAAGGCACACTGACGAAAATGAGCACGAAGACCAAGTTGGAGCGCCTTGCCGAGCACTACGGCACCGCCGACACCGCCCACGAGCTAGAGCAGGCCACGCCGGCGGTGCACCCGGACGCGCCTCCTCTCACCGAGCGGATGACCACTTTCGCAGTAAGGCTGCCCGTGGCGCTCCTTGAGCGGGCGCGCGAGGTCGCCGAACAACGCAACGTCACCACGTCGGCCATCATCCGCCGGTGGGTCGAGGCCGGTGTCGCCCAGGACGGGGCCGATGTTGGCGACCGCACCGTACCTGTCCAAGCCCTCCTTGAGCTGATCGGCCGGGCGCCACGTCGAAGTACGGGGCGCTGATGACCGCTCGCACTCATGAGGGAGCCAAAAACAGCGGTACGGCGCCCGCGCTCTCCGAGGCGTCTGGCTGAAGGGGCCGTCTTACGGAACAAGCGGCTCACTGCCCAGTAGCGTCATCGAAGGCGCGTTGTGCCGTCCAATGGCGAAAGAGCCCGGCCGGCGGTGCTCACGCGTCTCCCGCCGCAGGACGATGTCGGCGTTCTGTATGGTAATCGATAGGCGTTCTGTATGATAGCTCTCCATGCTGAGGAGAGCCGTGGAGGGCCGTTACCGAGAGACAGTGAGTGCCCGGAGGGTCACCGTGGTCACCGGCCCACGTCAGTCCGGCAAGACCACCCTCGTCGTAAGCCAGCTCGGCGCTGGCACGCTACGTAACCTCGACGACCAAGCCGTGCTCGAGGCGGCGAGGGCAGACCCGGCTGGTTTCGTCGACCTCGGTGCCCGCCCAGTCGTGATCGACGAAGTGCAACGCGGCGGCGAGGTGCTCGTGCGGGCCATCAAGGCCGTTGTCGACCGGGACCCGAGGCCGGGCCAGTTCGTCTTGACGGGTTCTTCCAACTTCTTGACGGTGCCTACGATCTCTGAGTCCCTAGCTGGCCGGGCCGGCTTCGTCGAGGTGTGGCCCTTCACCCAAGGCGAGCTTGCCGGGAGGCCCGACGGCTTCATAGACGCTGCCATGTCCGGGCCACTGGCCCTCGCCCATTACCGTCCAGGCGGCCTTGGCCGCCGGGAGCTTTACGAGCGGCTCTGCACAGGCGGGTACCCCGAGGTCGCCCAGCTCACCGCCCGGCGGCGCCAGGCCTGGTTTCGTGACTACGTACGCACGGTCATCGAACGTGACGTGGTCGAGATGTCAGGCATCCGCAAGGTGACAGAGATGGGCCAACTGCTGCGCCTATTGGCGGCGCGCACCGCCTGCGAACTAGTGATGCAGTCCGTCATCGACGACGCCCCCCTGGAGCGCCAAGCCGTCTATGACCACCGCGCCTGGCTGGAGACCGTGCACCTGGTCACGACTTTACCGGCTTGGTCGAGGAACCTCACCCGAAGGGTGAAGCGGCACCCCAAGGCCTACGTGACCGACCCGGGGCTAGCGGCGTGGCTGCTCGGCAAGACCCCTGCTGCCCTGGAAGGCCCCACTGACCCCGCGACGGGCCAGCTCGTGGAGACCTTCGTGTTCACCGAGCTCCGTCGTCAGCTGACCTGGGCCAGCAACGACGCCACCTTGTACCACTGGCGTGACAGGGCCGGTGCCGAAGTCGACTTGGTCGTCGAGTCCTCCGATGGGCGCGTCCTCGGCATCGAGGTGAAGGCTGGCCAGACGCCAGGGCGCGACTGGTTTCGCTGGCTCAGCACCATGCGGGACATGCTCGGCGCGCGCTTCGTCGCCGGCCTGGTCCTCTATACCGGCACCGAAGTACTGCCTTTCGGTGACCGTCTGCTTGCCGTCCCCATCTCAGCCCTCTGGGAGGTCTGACCCGGGGCCTCCTGAGCTACTGCGCCAGAATGCTTAGGAGTTAGGGGCTATTTTGAATGGGCCAGACGAGGCGCGCGCAATCGTCCCGTGCTCCTCGAGCACGAGCTCTCCCACCGTCGCCGCCGTGACCCGCTCCGCCACGCCCTCGCCAAGAGCGTTGCGTGCGGCTTTTTCTTCCTCCCGTCCCTTCGCGACCTGGCCGATGC
>DAHWQF010000399.1 GCA_027334785.1 Acidimicrobiaceae bacterium | reverse complement strand
GACGTCTTCAACGTGGGCAGTTCGGAAGAGATATCGATCGAGGAGCTTGCAAAACTAGTCATAGCAAGGACCGCCAGCTCCTCGGAGCTCGTCCACCTCCCCTACGACGTGGCGTACGAGGCGGGCTTCGAGGACATGGCCAAGCGCGTGCCCGACGTGAGCAAGGTGCGAGAACTGACGGGATGGAAGGCGGAGCGGCGCCTCGCCGACGTCTTGGACGACGTCATCTCTGAAGTCCGTGCCGAGTACGCGCTGCCGAGACGGGAATAGCGGGCGGCCGGGCCGGCAGCGGCTTGCCCTCACTTGTCACGTCGGGATGACCAGTACGTCTGCTGGTTGTTTCCCGGCCAACGCGAGGACCGCGCGGTCGAGCGTCGCCAGGCGCGCCCCATGACGGCGGGCCACGGCAAGCAAGTGGGCATCTGTGACGAGCTTGTAGGAGAGCATGCTGCCACGCTCGACGAGGTCCTTCCTCGCGCCATCCTCGATGACGACCTCGATGTCGTCGGGGAGGAAGGCGTGACCCTTGACCGTTCGTAGACGTGCCAGGAGCGAGATAGCTTCTTCTGGCCTCACGGCTGCGCCCACCGCTGCGCGGTTGGAAGACACGCGCACGAAGCCGCATTCGCTGGAGGGCGTGGTTGCCCAGGGCCCTTCGCCTCGGCTCCGGAACCACCTTTGGGCGGCAAGGTGATGGACGTGGTTGGGCCATGCCAGGCTTACGAGCACGTTGACGTCGAGCAGGTCGGTCTCTGTCACAGCTCCTCCAGCGCCGCGCGCACCATTTCGGGAGTGATCGGGGGGGTGCCCTTCGCAACTCGGAAGACGGGGAAGCCGTCTTCTTCGTCGATGGCCGGCATTGGCGACGTGAAGCCACGGCGCGCCAGTTCCGAGACGACCTCTCCCATGCTGCGGCGTTCAGCGCCGGCGATTGTCTTGGCGACTTCGAACACATCCTTGTCAAGGTTGATGGTCGTCCGCACCTTTACATCATATCATCGCAGATGATGCATTGATGACGAAGGGGTCGCCGTAAGGACTGCGCTCGGTGGCGATCGTCGCCTGACAGGTGAGGATGGCGGCGGCGCAGGGGAAAGCAAAGGCCCAGGCAGAGCACCTGGCGGCCCTGCGGTTCGTGTAACCTCTGTCGCGTGGCTCGGTCGCACGGGGCTGATGATGTCTGTAGCATCCCTCGCGTATGTTGGCATCGGGTGGCCACCGTGTCCTTGGTCCTCGCCGGCGAGGGGCCCGGCTTTCTGGCTGACGCAGACGCTGAGTGATTCGCACTGTGGTGACGGGCAGGTAGCGGGTGAGCGGCGCGGTCGAGGTACTGCTGTCGACCTACAACGGAGAGAGGTACCTCAACCAGCAACTGGAGAGCATCTGGGGCCAGGGTTACACCGAGGTGGCACTCTCGGTGAGGGACGACGGCTCCTGTGACGCCACGTTGTCCCTGCTCGATCGCCTGCTCTCGGGGCGCCCTCACACGAAGGTCGTGATGGGTGCCCACCTCGGTGCCGCCCAGAGCTTCATGGCGCTGCTCCGTTCGGTGAGCCCCGCCAGCTCTTATGCGGCGTTCTGTGACCAAGACGACGTCTGGGCGCCCGACAAGCTGGCCGTGGCGGTTGGCGCGCTCGACGACCTCGAGGAGCCTGGCCGCCCGGCCCTCTATTGCTCGGCGGTCACCCTGGTCCGAGAAGACCTCACGGAGATCAAGGTCCACCGCCGCTGCACGAGGGACCCCTCGTTTGAGAATGCCCTGGTAGAAAACGTTGCCACCGGCTGCACGATCGTGGTGAACCGTCCCGCCATCGATCTGCTCTCCCGTCGCCGCCCTGAGCACCTGCTCATGCACGACGCCTGGTGCTACCTGGTCGTTGCCGGTTGCGGGGAGGTCGTTTACGACCGGGTCCCTCACGTGCTCTACCGCCTGCACCAAGCCAACACCGTTGGGGTCGGGACGACGCTTTGGTCGGAGTGGTCCGGACGTGTCCGCCGACAGCTGGAGCAGGGCAAGGAGCGTACCCTGACGGCCCAAGCGAAGGAAGTAAGCAGACTCTATCGCCCAGACCTGAAGCCGAGTGCCGCCTGCTCGCTCCAGGCATTCTTGTCCTCGCAATCGTCGCCAACAAGGAGGCTGCACTACGCCGTGAGCGGGGGCGCCTACCGGCAGCGGTTCATAGACGACCTTGTTTACCGGTCGCTCTATCTGGCGCGTCGCGTCTGATCAGGTCCGGCTGGCTAGGTGCTGACAGCTCAGGTCCTCTCATGCGAGGCCCTAACGGCTTTATCAGCTACGCGCTTGAGGACTTCCATAAGGCCGCCAGAGCGGTAGTAATGGCGGGAAAGCCTTATTGCCCTATCCAGCGACATCCTGGTACTTGCAGCGACCGGAGCCCTATTGGTCGGCTCATTGAAGTCCACCGCGTGTTGCGGATCCTTGCAGAAGTTGATCAATGGCTGGAGAACAGTGTCCCACCTGTATTGCTCACGAACGACACGCGCCCGTTCCCGGCAGCTCTGTGCTGTCTCTTGATCATCTAATAGTTCGCCGAGCGCCTCCGCAAGCGTCGAAGGATCCTCGGCTGGTACGCTAATTCCGAGATGTTCCTTATCTATGAGCTCGGAAAAATAGTCACCCTCCGTCGACACCACTGGAAGACACGACCATAAATAGTCCAATGTTCTTGTTCGAAATGCAAAGCGACTTTCAGCATTGGCGAAATGGCAGATCACCCCGATGTCGGCCTCGAGCAGATAATTCTGGCGATCGGCATAGTCAACCCAACTGTTGTTGAAAAAGACGTGCTTATCTAGGAGCGACATCTCTGCCGCCTTTTTTTTGGCAGCCAGTGCAACTGACATTCGGGGCACGGAAGGGTTTGGGTGCTGCAGGCCCATAAAGTAAAGGCGCACCTTGGGGTGCTGCCGGGACAGTCGACCGATAGCCCGGATAAGTGTTATTGGGTCGAGCCAGTTATAAATGCCGCCTGCCCAAAGGATGAGTTGGTCGCCATCGTCGATACCTGGGACGACGCCCCGGAGGACGTGTCTGGAATGTTGAGGGTCGTTATCTGGCAGACCGAAAGGCACAACATCGATCAGCTGGCGAAGACTGGGATCATGGTCGTAGGTGGTGACATTTAGGCGTCCCAATGCCGCCAGTTGGCCCAGGTAGAAGTCGCGTTGGCGCTCGCTGGCACATATGAGGAAGTCAGCTCGTGCCAGCTGATGGTTGAGCGTTGTGATAGACAGTTGCACGTTTTCGAGGCGCACGTCCGGTGAAATGCCGCTCGCGAAGGCAAGCGTCTCAAGATGAAGCGGGTCGTATACGTCGAAGACGGTAATCTTGGACGATTTCTCAAGTACAGGTTGCTGAGTCGTAACGTAACCTTGGAGGACCATGACATCGCACCAGGCCTCGGCTTCGGTAATTACTGAACGACCAGCCGAGGAGACGTGGAACCGGTCGGAAGTAAGTTGGCACCGAGGCGAAGTCGTGAGAAGCTTCACCTCATGATCCCTCGCGAGGTGCTCTGCTATCTGCCAGGCCCGCATAGCGGGACCAGCCATCCTTGGGAGAAGGACATCAGGCGTGACGACAAGGATTCTCGGACTCATTCGCGCGCTCACCCGTTAATGCATGCTGGCCGCAGCGGGCTCTGTTCCGAGTCCTCTACCCGCCCAAAGTACAATAAACTTCTGGGATTCTTATGCGGGCACCAGGTGGCTACATCACTGAACGGAGGAGTTGACAACCCTGCGGTCGGCAAGCGAGACGATGGATCGGATGAGTCGCTTAGACCTATCATTGGCTCGCAGGTATGCGCAAGATACGCCTTTGTGGACCGGCCCCTGC
>DAHWQF010000398.1 GCA_027334785.1 Acidimicrobiaceae bacterium | reverse complement strand
GCCCGGCACCGGCCTCCCCTCCCCGCCGCCGTGAGCGCCACCGCTCCGCCCAGCCCCGGGGGGAGGCCGACCAGGCCGCGGCGAGGATCTGGGCGCACTTCCACCTGGGCGGCCCTCCCCCCGGCCCCCTCGTCGCCGTCACCCGCCAGGCCGTCCGCGACGGCGCCCCCCCTGCCGGCATCGTGGAGCGGGTGGTGGCCGAGGGCCCCTTGACCGGCCTCAGGGACTTGGCAGCGGGCCTCGTGGCCCGGGTGAAGAGGGCCGCCCAGGCCTACGAGGAGGCCCGCCAGGAAGCCCTGGAGGCCGAGCGCCGGCGGGCTGAGGCAGAAGAGGCCCTGGCCGCCCGGGCGGCCGAGGAGGCCCAAGCCGACGCCCTAGCGGCCGCCGACAGCCGCTTCGTCGCCTCCCTCGTCCCCTTGGAGGCCCTGGCCCGCATAGGCGGCCTCGCCGAGGGCCCCCGGGGCCGTCTCGGGCCCCTCCTGGCCGAGGCCAAGGTGCTCGACTGGGCACGGCGGGCCGTGGCGGCCAAGCCGGGGCTACCCAAAGAGGCCGCCCTCGCCTACTACCTCGCCCACGAGCCCCCGCCCGGCCCCGCCCCCCCGCTCGGCGCCGACGCCGCCGGGCCGGGCGTGGCGGAGGCCCTCTCCGCCCTCGCCCGCTAAGAGAGCCTAAAGAGCCAGGGGCCCCCACAAGGGCCCCTACAGGCGCGCCCCGGGAGAGGCACCCGCCCGGCCCCTGCCCACCGGGACCTCCCTAGTGGCGCCCGTTTGAGGCCCGCTCGAGCCCGAGGACCTCCCTCGTACGCTCGGCCCGCCCGAGCATCGCGAGCCCCTACCCACCTTTCGCGACGGTGCTCCTAACTGTCCGCGCCGACCGGGCGCGCTCCACCCTTTAACTCTTTTTACAGAAACCCAGCCCCGCGACAACGGCCCACCAGAACCCCGGGAGACCAGAAAGGCGGCCCAGGCCGGCGTGCCACCAAGCTTTCCGCTCAACCCACGCTCTCCCTCCACGCCACAAACGGTGGTCGTTGACCCAAAGCTCCTTGGCACCAAGCAACTTAGGACAAGCCGTCTCCCGCTCCTCACGCCAAAACACCTGGGGAGGGCGGCTACCGCCGCCCTCCCCAGGAAAAGAAAAAACGGCTGATGAAGGGAGCGGTGCCTGCCGAGCGCTCCTCGCGAACCCACGTGCTGGGCGTAGCGAAGGGGCCAGTGGTGGCCGGCCGTCTCGTGCCCCGAAGCACCCGGCTTGGCGATGGTAAGGGGTTCTGTGCGGAAGTTAGGCGCTAGGGGGTTACGGGGGGCCTATAAGACTGGGTACTACAGTAAGGAGCGTCTGAATACGCGGATAGTGTTCGTCGGTATGCTACAGTAGGACTGAGTGCAGGGGACTTACTTGCCGCGGGTCGTGGACGATGAGCTGGACAGGCTCGCCCTCCCGGCCGTCATCGTCGAAGGGCCGAAGGCGGTGGGCAAGACACGGACCCTCGAGCGCCGCTCCAAGACGGTGCACAGGCTCTTCCGCCAGGTCGAAGTCGACCTCGTCTGCGCGGACGAGGACCGGCTGCTCCAAGGGGAAAAGCCCGTTTTCATCGACGAGTTCCAGCGCTACCGGGGCACCATCGACGTCGTCCGGGACGCGGTCGACCGGGACGCCGGGCCGAGGCAGTTCTACCTGGCGGGATCCGCTGGCGAGAGAGCGGACACGCACTCAGGCGCGGGGCGCATCGTCACGGTGCGGATGCGGCCGCTCGCGTTCTCCGAGCGAAAGCTCGAAGAGCCGACCGTGAGCCTGGCGGAGCTCCTCGGAGGAGCCCGGCCCCCTGTCCGCGGGGAGACGGCGGTCGGCCTCAGCGACTACGTCGACGAGGTCCTCCGGTCGGGCTTCCCCGCCATCAGGGCTTACGAGGGCCTGGACCGCACGCAGGCGCTGCGTGGCTATGTCGACCGAGTCGTGCAACGCGACATCCCCGACGAGCTCGGCCGGGCGGTGCGCCGGCCCGAGGCGCTCCGGCGCTGGCTGCGGGCCTATGCGGCGGCAACGGCCACGACGACGTCGCTAGAGAAGATCCGCGACGCGGCCCACGGAGGTGACGGGCGTACAGCCAACCACCAGACCACTCAGGCGTACCGCGACGCTCTCGAACGGCTGTGGGTCCTCGACGACCTGCCCGCCTGGCTGCCGACGCTCAACCACCTCGCGCCGCTCCTGCAAACCCCGAAGCGCTACCTCGCCGACCCGGCGCTTGCGGCCGTCCTTATCGGGGCCAGCCGCCAAAGCCTGCTCTCGGGAGAAGACGTCGAGCCGCCCCTGCCACGCGACGGCTCGTTCCTCGGGTCGCTGTTCGAGGCCCTCGTCGTCCTGTCGGCGCGCGTTTACGCTCAGGCCGCAGGCGCCGTGGCCGCGCATTTCCGGGACCAGCACGGCCGCCACGAGGTCGACCTCATCTTGGAACGCCCCGACGGCAAGGTCCTTGCGGTCGAGGTGAAGCTCAGCCAGAGCGTGGGCGCGGGCGACGTGAAGCACCTCACCTGGCTCGGCCGTGAGATGGGCGACAAGCTCGTCGACGCCGTGGTCGTGTGCGTCTCGCCGTACGCGTACCGTCGGAAGGACGGGGTCGCGGTCGTCCCGCTCGCCCTGCTCGGCCCCTAGCTCGCCGGGCGGCCGGCGCTGGCTTCAGGCCTGGAGGGGGACGTCGGCTTCGCCGGGCACGTAGCGTGCCGCCACCCGCCACTTGCGCTCTGCCGGGTCGAAGTAGGCGCGGGCCTCGAAGGTGCCGGTGGCCCCGGGGTAGAGCGCGCCCGGCTTGGCGCGGGCGAACGAACTGGCGAGGGCCCCGGCCCGGCCCACGTCGGAGAGCCGCCAGGCCAGGCGGTGCACCTCGCCGGGGCGGGCGACCAGCCCGAGGCGTGCCCTTTCGAGAGGGGTCTTCGGGGCCTTAGGCGGCTCCTTGGGCCAGGAGCCGAGCTTGCCGTCGAGACGGGCCTCGGAAAGCCGGTAAGGGGGGCGGTGCTTGGCCTTGCCAGTAGCAGGGGCACCGTCTCCCGTCCCCCCTCCGCCGGCACTGCCAACGCCCTCCGTCGTCCCGGCCCCCTCGCCCTCGCCCACGGCCAAGAGCCTAACGCCCTCCGGTGGCACCGGCCGCACGCCGGCCCAAGCCAAGGCGCCCCGACGCTCTCACGTCCCAGCCGCGCTCGCCGGCTGACGCCGGCGCTGGCCGTCACGGCCCCCAAGTGTCCCTGGCCCAAGAGCTAGGTAGCTCAGGCAGGGAAATGCAAGGTTCGCTCCGGCCGGCTCCCGCCGTCCTTTGCTCACGGCACGTATGCTACCATTGGTAGCTGGAGGCACCCAGCGCCGCCGAGGCAGCACCCAGGGCCGTGCGGGGCGGTCCCCGCTGTGGTGAGGGCTGGCTCCCCAGGGGGGGAGGCTAGCCGTGGGAGGAGGGCAGCAGTGAAGGGCGGTCTCCACTTCTACCGGGGCGACGGCAAGGGGGCCACCGCCTACTTCGAGGAGGGCCACCACCGGGCCGAGGCCTACTACTCCGAGCACGGCCGGCAAGAGGTGCTCGTCTCGACCTGGGAGGGGGGCCGGAAGGTGGGAGCCGACCGGCCCCTCGCCGGCGCCGCCCTGGGGGCCTGGGTGGAGGGCCTCGACCCTGAGACCAGGCAGCCCAAGGGGAAGGTGAGGGCACCCGGCCCCGGGCGCGAGCCGCTCCGCTTCGTCGAGGCGACGATGAACAACCCGAAGTCGCTCTCCGTCGTCGCCTCCCAGGACCCGGCGGTCGCGAAGGCCCTGGACGCTCTCTTGGAGCGCCAAGCCGAGGCGGTCTCGGCCTACTTCTCCAAGGTGGCGGTGACCA
>DAHWQF010000397.1 GCA_027334785.1 Acidimicrobiaceae bacterium | reverse complement strand
GCCCTGAGGCGTAGACCGGGCCGGAGCGGTCGAGCAGGTAGGCGACGCCGGGGTGGGCCCTGTCGGTGGTCCCGAAGGCGAGCTTGGCCTCGCGTTGCTTGTCGGGGCGGTAAAGCTCGGCTATGTGAAGGGCGGCGAGCATCACCCCCTCTTGGTCCCTCAGCGCCAGGCTCGCCCCCGGGCCGAGGCGGCCCGCTGCTTCCTCGGACAAGTCGAGGTTGACCGGGATCGGCCAGAGCGTGCCGTCCGCCAGGCGCATGCGCTCCAGTACCGACTCGTGATCCTCCTCGGAGAGGAAACCCCTAAGGGGCGAGAAGCCGCCGTTGGCCAACAGCTCCAAGTCGCAGAGCTGGCGGGCGGTGAGGTCCCAGCTCGGCCAGTGCTTGGACTCGGCCTTCAGCTCAGCCGCTCTGCTCTCTGGCACCACAAGGTCGACCAGGGTCCCGCCATGAGGCCTGATTAGGTGCTCTGCCACTATGTCCATCTCCTCCATAGGCTCACTATGCGAACAAAACATGACTAATCTAGTCAGGATTGAAGCTCTTCGACAAGGCCAAGCCGAAGGCCCGCGTAGCCAGGGAGCACCCCGGCATCGGTAAGCCTAGGCGGGTCAACGGTGCCATGGCGAAGTGCATGCGCTGGCGCTCGGTAGGCTTGATTGCTAACCATGTTGGACGAACGCAAGGCTGCTATCCTGCGCGCCGTCGTCGAGTGCCATATCCGCACGGCACAGCCCGTGAGCTCTGCTCATGTGGCCGAGATGTCGGGTCTGGGCGTGTCACCGGCGACGGTCCGAAACGAGATGGTCGTGCTCGAGCAGGAGGGCTATCTCCTCCAGCCGCATTCGAGTGCCGGGCGGGTGCCCACCGACAAGGGGTACCGGTTTTTCGTGGACTCGCTGGCCGGTCCCTCCCCGTTGGAGCCGAGGCAGGCCGAACTGGTCAGGCTGTTCTTCGCCCGCACCCATGGTGAGATCGAGCGCCTGCTGGCGGAGACGAGTGGGCTCTTGTCGAGCCTCACCGACTACGCTGCCGTGGTCGTGGCGCCGAGCGCCCCCGAACCCGGTCGCGTGCGTTCGCTCCACTTGGTCAAGCTGGCCCCCCATCTCGTGCTGGCGGTCGCAGTGCTCGGGAGCGGGGCGATCGAGCGGCGGGCCATCGAGACCCCCGCAGAAGTGAGCGATGACGAAGTCGACCGGGCTTCGGGCGCAGTCGCCGCCTGGTTTGCCGGCGGCCCTCTCGACAAGGCTGGTTCGGCGGCCCCGACCGGGGACCCCGCGGTGGACGCGCTCGCCAGCGCGGCCGTGGAAGCGCTGCGCCACCCTGAGCCACCCGAGGGCGGCCACGTCTTTGTGGGGGGAGCGGCCCGCATGGCCGCGGCGTTCGAGGCGGTGGGCACGATAAGGACCGTGCTCGGCATCTTGGAGGAACAGTACGTGTTGGTGAGCCTGCTCCGCGACGTCATAGACCGGGGCCTCACCGTGGCCATCGGCGCGGAGCACGGGTTCCAGCCCCTGGCTGATTGTTCGGTAGTGGTGGCGCCCTACGAGGTCGATGGGGAGCGGGCCGGCACTGTCGGCGTGCTCGGCCCGACGAGGATGCATTACGACCAGGCGCTCGCCGCAGTCGCCGTTGTGTCCACCAAGCTCAGCCAGGCACTGTCCGAGAGTGGTCTCGCCCCAGCGAACAGCCCCCGAGGTGACCTCTGATGGCGGAGGACTACTACGAGATCCTGGGGGTCAGCCGTAACGCCACCGAGGACGAGATCAAGAGGGCCTACCTTAGGCTCGCGCGCCAGTTGCATCCCGACCGCCACGGCGGCTCCAAAGAGGAGGCAGCAGCCAACGAGGAGCGCTTCAAGGTCGTCAACCAGGCCTATGAGGTGTTGAAGGACCCTGAGCGGCGGCGCCAGTACGACATGTTCGGGCCGGAGGGCGAGCGCGTCGGCGCGGGCGACCCCTTTGGCGGGTTCGCGGGAGCGGGCCTCGGGGATATCTTCGACGCCTTTTTCGGGGGGGCGAGCCCCTTCGGCGGCGGGATGGGCACCCAAAGACGGGGTCCACGCCAGGGCGAAAACGTTGAAGCCCTGCTTGACCTTGACTTCGCCGAAGCCGTCCTCGGCGCCTCGAAGGAGGTGAAGGTCAAAGAAGCCGTCACGTGCGAGAGGTGCTCGGGAAGCGGGGCGCGTCCCGGTACCACACCGGTCACCTGCAGGACCTGCAGCGGCACGGGAGAACTGCGCCGGGTCCGCCAGTCGCTCCTCGGCCAGATGGTCACGTCGAGCCCCTGCCCTCGCTGCGGAGGGACGGGAGAAGAGATCGACTCCCCCTGCCCTGCTTGCCATGGCCAGGGCCGGCGCCTGGAGGAGCGTTCGTACACGGTCGAAGTGCCAGCCGGCGTCGACGACGGTTCGACCCTGCGGCTTTCGGGCAGAGGCTCAGCCGGCCTGCGCGGCGGTCCGCCTGGTGACCTCTACCGCCACTTGAGGGTGAGGCCACACCCGTTCCTCACCAGGGACGGCTACGACCTGCGCGAGACGGTGCATGCCAGCATGGCCCAGGCTGNACTGGGTGCAGAGCTGAGCGTCGAGACGCTCGAGGGGTCCGAAGTGGTCTCCCTCGAGCCTGGTGTCAGCAACGGTTCCGAACTGCGCCTGCGCGGAAGGGGCGTGCCACACTTGCAGCGCCGCGGCCGGGGTGACCTGATCGTGACGATCGTTGTGGACACCCCCACCGACCTCACTCCATCCCAGGAAGAGCTCCTTCGACGGTTTGCCGCCGAACGGGGAGAGGTGGTGGCGCCTACGGAGGCGGGGTTGCTGTCGCGTATAAGGAGCGCGTTCAAGTAGGGCCGCGCGAGGGTGTGCGCCGGGTAGTGGCGCACGTGTTTGTCGAGGACGTCGCGGCGCCGGCGGTTGAGGTCGGCGAAGGCGATTTCCACCACCTCTCCCGGGTGCTGCGGCTGAGCCCGGGTGAGGCTGTCTCCGCCTCCGACGGAGCAGGCTGGTCGAGGCTTTGCATCTGGACGGGCGCGCCCCTGCTGGAGCCGGCCGGTGACGCCGTCTTCGAGCCCAGGCCCGAGCCCGAGATCGCGGTCGGCTTTGCTCTCACCAAGGGGGCGCACCCCGAGTGGGCCGTCCAGAAGCTGACCGAGGCCGGGGTCGACCGGGTGGTGCTCATGACGACGGCGCACTGCGTCGCGCGCTGGGCGCCGCCAGACGTCCCCCGCCGGCTTGGGCGCCTGCGCGAAGTGGCGCGCCAGGCCGCGATGCAGAGCCGGCGATCGTGGTTGCCCGTGGTCGAGGGCCCGGTCGCCTTTCCCGAGCTGGTCGGAGTGGGCCGCGCCGGCGTGGTGCAGGAAAGCACGGGCGGGTACCGCTATCGGCGGCGCTCCGCCGGCGCCCCTCCCGCCGGCACCCCTCCCGCCGGCGCCGCTCCCGCCGGCCTGGTCAGTCCCGCCGCGCCGTGCTCCCCGGCCTCCCCCGCAGGCGTGGCCCTAGCCGTACCGAACGGCGCCACCCTCAGCCTGGCGACTCCGACGGTGCTTGTCGGGCCCGAGGGTGGTTGGGCCGGCGAGGAACTCGACGCTGTCCGCACCCACGTGGCCCTCGGCCCCCACGTACTGCGCGCTGAAACTGCTGCTTTGGCCGCCGGGCTCTTATTGGCGGCGCTGCGGGCCGGTTTGGTGGACGAGGCGTCGGCCCGGCCCGCCGGCAAGCGCTGACTAGTGCTCGCTTGCCAGGCCCGAGGGCGGTCGTAGCGCGCTTCTCGGTGCGCTGATGCGTACTGGGCGCGCTTTTACGCTCTCTGGCAGCGCCAAGCGCACCCGCTAGCTTGGGTTGCACCCAGTTGGCGACTAATTGGGTT
>DAHWQF010000396.1 GCA_027334785.1 Acidimicrobiaceae bacterium | reverse complement strand
CGAGCAAGGGCGCAGGCAGCTGGCCTTAGCCCAACTGTGTGGGCCTGTCAGGCGGACGCGCAGAGACGCCCGGCCAGCTCGGCGGCGCCCCGTTCCGGGTGCGAGCGGTGGCTCGCGTTCTCGGCCACGACTTTTGCCCCTTTGGCCTCGAGCGATCGCCGCAAGGTGGCGAGCGTGGCGCGGGGACTGGCCCCGTAGGTACAGAACACCGCAGCCGGCTTGCCTCCCATCGCAGGCAGCCGCCCGACTGCGTCGAGCGCGGCCTTGGCCGGCCCGACCTTCACGACGATGAAGCCTTGCACCCAGGACCCGACCGCGACCGCGTCGGCGTGCTCGATGTCCTGGGCAGTCGTCTCGGACAGCGCTTTGAGCGTGGCATCCGAGCCGTGGGCCCGTACCGCGTCGGCCACGGCCTCAGCAGCACGGCGGGTCCGCCCGCCGCGGCTTTCATAAGCAACCAGTACTTGCATGCACTTCCTCCTGTGCTGTGGGCCAGTGCGCCCGCGAAGACGGAGGGCTGGCCGCAGATGGTCCACTTTGCCACTATCGGGGCGACGGTGCCCGAAGACCTCGGAACGGACCACGGGCTCGTGCGGTCTTCGGTTCGGGACGGCCGTGCTCGGCCTCCTGCCCCGACGTCTTGGCCCCATCGGCACAGGGGGCCTGCACCGGCCCCACCGGCAACGGCTCGCGGATCGTTGCGGCCACCGCCGAGACGAGTTCCGGGTCGAGGCGAGCGGAGTTGCGATAGCAGGTAAGGAACCGCACGTCGCGAGCAGCACTGGCGAGGTCCCCGTCCAGATCTCCTGGTGCCATCCCCGCTCGGCAAAGACAGCGCCCGCCCATCCCAACGCCTCGGCCACCTTCGGGCCAGCGCGGCCATCGGCTGGCTTCACGTTCACAACGGTCACCAAGCCGTCACCGCCAACGAGGAAAAAGTCAGGGAGATGGTGGTCCCCCCGGCTTGGATCCCCCGCCGGCCGGCGCTCCTGGCAGGGAGGGATCCTTGCGGCGTCCTCAGTCGTATTGCCTTATGGGTCCCTGGAGGCCGACGGGTCGAAGCAGTGCGCCCAACCCCGGCGGCAACTGGGCCCGCGCACTGGGCAGTTACGACGACAGGAGACAATATGACGGACAATATGACGGACAATATGATGGAGCAGACAACGAAGCTACCAGGCAGCTACGACGCGCCCCGCCGGCGACACCGTGACGGGCGCCGGCACCTGCGTGGCCGCGCCATGGCTATCCCGGGGATAGCCGTTCTGGCTGTCGGCGGCCTGGCGGCGGTCCCCGCGGCCAGCTATGCAGCCGGCAACGGCGTCCTCTTGACAACCCACACGATCCGGGGGTACGGGCAAGTTCTGGCCAACCGCCAGGGCTTCACGCTCTACAGTCTGTCCTCCGAAGGCAGCGGCAAGGTGACGTGCAAAGCCACCTGCTGGAAGTTTTGGCCACCAGTCCTGGTGCCCGCCACGGCCAGCGTGAAGACGGTCTCCCTAGCGGCAGGCGTCGACGGCGCGATCGGGTTCACGAGCCAGCATGGCAACACCAAGCAGCTCACTTTCGACGGCTACCCGCTCTACACCTTCGTGAAGGACACAAAGCCTGGCCAGGTCAACGGTGAAGGGATCGTGGCATTTGGGGGCACCTGGGGCATGCTCCACGTCTCCAACTTGATCATGCCGGCCAAGAGTGCCGCCCCCAAGCCCGCGACCGGAGCGAAGTCGAGTTACGGGGCCCAGTCGGGCGGAACCAGCAAGGCCGGCTCTACTAGTGGCAGTTCCGGCGGCTGGTGAGCGGCCGGCAACCCCAAGCCTGAGAAGGGGGCCTGGGCTTTTCCCCCCAGGCCGGGTCCCTCCACCGCCAGCGACGCGATGTCCGGGGGAGGAGGCCTACGAAAAGGTGTGCTGGCCGGCCGAGGCCGACGGCCAGCGCGTGGCGGCCCTCCGCTTCGACGCCCCTAGCACCCAGAGGCTCTTGCAGGCGCTGGGGTGCCCTTTTTTGCCCTCTTTTGGGACGACAGCGAACTGAACAGGGGGACAGGGGGCAGGCCCCGGTCCCCCCGAGCGGAGACGGCGCCAGGCCGGGACCCCTATTAGGAGGCTGCTGAAGAAAGCGTCGCCCGGGGAGTCCCCCTGGGCTCGTCACCTGCACCCTTGGGCGCCCGTGGCCCCGTTGGGTCACCAAGAGGACTCCTCGCTCACGTCCTCGTCGCCTCGCTCTCGCCCGTCCCCGGCTGTCCGGCCCCTTTCCTGGGCTTTTGAGGCCTTTTTGGGGCGGACGAGAGGGAGGGGCGGGCGAAGTGGGGGCGACAGGGTGCTGAAGCAGTGCCCTCGGTTACGGCCCGGCAACCCAGGCGCCGCCGTCCCAGTGGACGCCCAAGGCGCCGAGGCGGTCGAGGTTGACAACAGCGGCGCGGGTCACGAGGTCGCCGAAGACCCGGGCAAGCCCGCGCATGCGGGCCTTTCGGCCGCCCCAGCGCTTGGGGACCAGGTGGGCCACCTTGCGCTCGACCTTGGCGTTGCCGGGTGTCCCCGCCACTTCGTCGATCAGCTCCGAGCAGTCGCTTTACGGGAGGCTCTCTCCGGGGCGTCGCTGCGCCCGCACGACGACGCCGACGAGGAGGACCCACAGCAGCGCCACCAGAGCTAGTAGGACGGCGACGATTACCCTGCCAATCCTTCCGTCTGGCCGGGCCGCCTCAGCTCTCCCGGCAAGGGGATGCGTTGCCGCAGTCGCGAGGTAGGTCGTCGTGGCCGTGGCGACCGTGGCGCCGGCGGCGTCGGTGGCGGTGGCGACGATGGCCTGGCGCCCGCTGAAGGTCGGGGCGTAGGCGAGACCGGCCTCGCCTACGGCGTTGGTCGTCGCCGAGCCGAGCGTGAGCAGTGGCGCCCCGGCGAACTCGTCGAGGTGGATGGCAAAAGTGACCGTCACCCCTCCGAGCGCCCCGCGCGCGGCTGCGCTCGGGCCGCGGGGCAAGGCGAGACGGGCGACCAGCTCGAGCTCCGGGCGCTGCCCTGAGGTCTCACGGGCGCGCAGGGTGAGCCGGGGCGCCGGAGCGACCGCCGCGGCCGGACGGGGGGCGGCGGCCACGAGCATTCCGGCGAGCACCAGCCCGGCAAGCAGGACCCAGGCTGTGGTCCGCAGAAGGAGGGGCGACCAGCGGCCCATCCCGCTCACCGTGGCCACCCGAGTGCGACGCCCCGCCCCAGCGCCAGCCCGCCGACATCTCCGGGTGGGGAGCCGAGCCGGCCGGGCGGTGTCGTGGCAGCAGGCAAGGTGGCCGGTGCACACGCCGAGGCGGGCGGGATGAGGGGGCGGCTGGCGGGCCGGCCGGGGGAGGGCTGCGCAGTCCCGGCGGTGATCTCGACGGCCTCGGCCAGTTCCTCATCGTAGGACTCGAGCTCTTCCATCTCGGCGATCGGCAGGATGGGCACGAAGCGGAACAGAACGAGGAGGAGGAGCGGGACCGCCGCGGTGGCCGCCAGCGTTATCGAGATGGGTACCCAGGTGAAATGGTAAGTCCCCCAGCCCCCGGTGAGCACGCCGCCCGCGGCCAGGGGGGAGCGCACGAGGGGCTCGGTGGCGGGCGGGATGACGATGACGAGGCGCTTCACCCACAAAGCGGCGACCACAAGGCCCGACGCCGCGACGACGCCGCCCATCGTGCGGGTCCGCCGCACCATCATGACCGCGAGCGGCACGGCGCCGGCGGCGTCACGAACCCGGCAGATGACCGTGCTGAGCACGTCGGCGAGCTCGGGGCTGACGACCATTCTCTGAACTTGATGTCCGCCTAGGCTGGTGCCGAAAATACGGTGATTTGGGTGCGGGATCGTGCGAGGATCGCATGATCCCGACAACAGGTGCTCC
>DAHWQF010000395.1 GCA_027334785.1 Acidimicrobiaceae bacterium | reverse complement strand
AGATGCGCCGGCGGGTGACGGCGAAAAGGTTAGGCGCGTGGGCCGATGACGTGGCAGATGAGGCTCGGGTCGCAGTCGCGTGGGTCGAGGTCTTTCGCCCGTCGGCTGAGGCTCCGCAGCTCGTCCCGTAGTGCGATTAGTTCGGCGATGCGCGCGTCGATCTCGTCGGCGCGTTTGCCGATTAGCTCGGCCACGAAGCTGCAGGGTGCCTCGCCACGGTCGCACACCCCGATGACCTGGCGGATCTCGCCGAGACGGAGCCCGACCGCTTGTGCAGCCCGCACGAAGCGGTAGCGGCCAAGGGCGTCCTGACCGTAGAGGCGGTAGCCAGCCTCGCTCCGCTCTTGCGGGCACAGCACGCCGACGCGGTCGTAGTAGCGGATCGTCTTTACCGAAGTGCCGGTCCGCTCGGCGAGCTCCCCGATCTTCATCGCCATCAGGCCACCGTACCCTCTTGACTGTCCCCTATAGAGGAGGGCTTATCGTCGAGGTATGTCACAGACGATCACCATCTTGCAAACTCCCGGTTGCCCGAACGTCACCCTCATGCGCCAGCGCCTCGCCGACGCCCTGGCCCAGCTCGACGAGCCCGCTCCCCAGGTCGCCATTGAGGAAGTCGCCGACCTCGACGAGGCGGCAAGACGCGGGTTCTACGGCTCACCGGCGCTAGTTGTGGACGGTGCTGATGTCTTCGCGAGCCCCGGGAGCCCCCCGGCGTTCGCCTGCCGCACGTACCACACGGGGGCCGGCATTGAAGGCGCCCCTTCGGTCGACCAGATCGTGGCGGCCCTTACCAATTTGTAGGGAGCCTCGAGGTCCTTCACGCGCCCGGCGCTGAAGCGTCATGGCTTGAGCGTGCCGCACGAGAGCCCTATTACACGAGGGTCCTGCGCAGGCCGTACACCGGTGCCAACAGGCCGGTGGTGCCTTTTCACGCCCTCTCGGGCCTCCTGCGCCCCAAGTAGCACGGGTGCCTTGCGGTCGTGGCCGCCTCGGCCGACGCTGGCACTGCTGGCATCGTCCTGAATCCCGAGTAAGCTTGTCAGGTATTCAGCGAGGAGCTGGGCACTAGAACTCAGGGCCTATTCATGAGTGTCACCGATGAGTTGCTAAAGAACGCTGACGTCTACGCGGCCGAGTTCGCGAAGGCCGACCTCCCGGTGCCACCGAGCAAGCGGGTGGCCATAGTGGCTTGTATGGACGCCAGGGTCAACCCTTACGGGATCTTTGGGCTGACCGAGGGTGACGCCCACGTGATCAGGAACGCGGGCGGTGCCGTGACCGACGACGCGATCCGCTCCCTCGCCATCTCCCAGCGCCTGCGCGGGACCGAGGAGATCATCCTTGTCCACCACACCGACTGCGGCATGCTCACCTTTACCGACGAGGCATTTGGTCGCCAGATCCAGGACGACACTGGCATCCGGCCCCCATGGGCAACGGAAGCCTTCTCCGACCTTGACCAGGACGTCCGCCAGTCAATGGCCCGCATCCAGGCAAGCCCTTTCATCCCCAAAAAGAGCGCCACGCGCGGCTTTGTCTTCGACGTGAAGACGGGCCGTCTAAGAGAGGGGAAGGCTGGCTAGTACAGGGCGCTTAGGAGCAGTCCACCCAGGCGTGGTCGGTCCATGATGTAGGGCTTTGCCTGCTGGCAAAGAAGGGAGGGTAGGGACGAGCGGGCCGGTCACCCCTACCCGTTAGGGGTGTTCATTGAGCAACAGTCCGCAGACGCCCAGCTCGGGTACGCGTGGGCCGGGATCGTCACGCTGGCAGTGTTCGGGCTCGTCCTCACCGCCCTCATCGTGGTGGTAGAGGACGGGGTGCTGCGCTGGCGTGGTTTCAGGCAGCGAGCGGTCATCGGGGGTCGTTGCAATAGCCGGAGCCCTCCGTTACTGTGCCTCAGTCCTTATGCGTTTTTCCCCGCGGGCCCTCAGCGCCGTCGTCTTGACTGGCGCTCTTGTGGCTACTTCGGCTTCGCCCGCCAGCGCGGCCCCGGCCCAGCGGGCTGGCCAGGCCAAGCGCTCTGGCCCGCTCGTGAGCAGCTCGCGCTGCGCCGCCAACCGGGCGGCGGGCACGATCACGTACCTGACCGGCTTCGGCTGGGAGGCCTCGGTCGGGATCTTGGACCCCATCGCGGCCGAGGCCCAGGGTTACTACGCCGACTTGTGCTTGCGCGTCCTCTTCGAGCCTGGCACCGGGGACCCGACTTCCTCGGCCCAGCTCGTCGACGCGGGCAAGGTGACCATCACCGAGCTCGGGTCGCCCTCTGACGCCATCAACGACGTCGCGGGTACCCCGAGCATCCCCGTCGATGCCATCGCCACGTACGGCAACGCGACCATCGACGTCCTTCTCACCATGCCTTCGGTCACCAACCTGCGACAGCTTGACGGCAAGACGGTCGGTTACAAGGGCGCCATGCCGCCCGACATCTCGGCCATGCTCGAAAAGGCGGGCGTGCGGCTGTCGACACTTAAGGAAGTGGCGGTGGGCTTCAACCCGACGATCCTGCCGAGAGGCCAGGTCCAGGCCCTCACCGCCTACAAGTCCAACGAACCGGTCCAGCTGAAAGACGAGGGGTACAAAGTGCGCGAGTGGGACCCCGCGGCCTTTGGCATAAAAGGTGCGTTCAACGTCTTCGACGTCAACAGGGCCTGGGCCAATGCCCACCCTGGGACGGTCGAGGACTTCCTGAGGGCCACCTTCAAGGCCTTCACGTTCTGCCTCTCGCACGCCCCCACCTGCGTCCGCGACGCCGCCAAGTACCAGCTGGGCTATAACGTCCACCAGAACGTCCAGCGCTGGCAGGTGGAGTCCTCCATAGTCATGAAGACGCTCCTGCCCGGCCACGGGGTGGGCTATGAGGACACCGCTCAGTGGGAGCCCGATTACCAGCTGCTCCGGCGTTACCACTACGTAAAGCGCAGCGTGGACCTGTCCTCGGTCATCGACCCCCGCTACGTGGACGCCATATACCACGGCCGTAAGTTGATCTGGCCCGGCCCCTAGCTAGCACCGAACGGTACTGGGCCTTGAAGGTGGGGGACGTACGCCACCTTGCCGGCGACCCCACATTGTTCGCAGCCAAAGGCCTCTGGGAAGGCCCATTACGGGCTTTACGACCTCCCCCAGGGCCTGGGCCGTCTGCCCGAAGGCAGGTTTATCGCCGCCTTGAGAGCCAGCAGGGAGCATGCCAGTCACTTCGGTCAGTGGGGAGCAGGCATGGCACACGAAGCATGCTGGGCTAGGGCCGGCCTCCCACCAGTCGAAGGTCACTTCGGGGCAGATGTCCTGGGCCTGCCTGCAGACTGCGCAGCACCCGAGCTCGATCGGGCCGTCGGGTCGTTGCCGCCCTCCCTCGCCGGTGACCTCTGGCCAGGCTGGCACCCCGCGTCCGCCACGGCTAGTCAAGCCACCACCTCGCGTGCGGAACGCTCGGGACGTGACCAGCCGTGACGAGCGCAGGGGACCGGGCCCGCCAGCCAAAGGGTGCAAGCGGCTCTGGCGGCCAGTTCCAAGAGGACTCCCCTGTGGGTCGCCGCCACCGTAGCCACCGGCCGGGACCGCGTCCGCCTCGGACCGGGACCAGTGCCCGGGTCGACTGGAATGCGCAGTCGAGGTGCTTGCCCGCGACTTTCCCCCCGGGAAGCACCGGACCGAAGACGAGTTCGTGGCCGGCACCCAGCACGCTGTTCTTCACTACGGGCCGACCTTGCCGGCCAGGGACCGCGCCCGCAGGCCGGTGGCAAGCAGTTGGCAGGAAAGGGTTGCGCCAATACCTTCCCCGGCGCGTAGGCGTAGGTCGAGGAGGGGCTCGAGGCCAAGTGCGTCCAGCACGGCTGGGTGCGCTTTTTCCCGGCTGCGCTGCCCGGCAATGA
>DAHWQF010000394.1 GCA_027334785.1 Acidimicrobiaceae bacterium | reverse complement strand
GTAGCCGGGGACCAGGCGCTTGTAACTGTTGGTGGTGGGGGCAGCGAAAGCGAGGATCGCAGGCGCGTGCTTCAAGAGCCCGCCTATGTACCACCGGCCCAGGTCCGATAGGCCCGCGTAGCCGAGCTCCGAAGCAAAGAGCGGCTCGCCCCCGCTCCAGAGAGAACTGTGGACGTGCATGCCCGAACCGTTGTCCCCGTAGATGGGCTTGGGCATGAACGTCGCCGTGTAGCCGTTGGCCCGGGCGACGCTCTTCACGACGTACTTATAGACCATGAGCTTGTCGGCCATCGTGAGCAGCGTGTCGAAGCGCATGTCGATCTCGGCCTGGCCGGCGGTCCCGACCTCGTGGTGCTGTACTTCCACGTCCACGCCCATTTGCTCGAGGCGCAGGATCATTTCCGAGCGCAGGTCCTGGAAATGGTCCATGGGGGGGACAGGGAAGTACCCCTCCTTGTGGCGGGGCTTGAAGCCGAGGTTGGGCCCCTCGTCCTTGCCCGTGTTCCAGATGCCCTCGACCGAGTCGATGTAGTAGTAGCCCTGATGGGCGTTCTGGTCGAAACGGATGTCGTTGAAGATGAAGAACTCCGCCTCAGGCCCGAAGTAGGCGGTGTCGGCCACGCCGGTCGAGGCCAGGTAGTCCTCGGCCTTCTTGGCCACGTACCGGGGGTCGCGGCTGTAGGGCTCCCCGGTCACAGGGTCACGCACGAAGCAGTTGATGTTGAGTGTCTTGTGCTGGCGGAACGGGTCGATAACAGCGGTCCCCGGGTCGGGCACGAGCAGCATGTCCGATTCCTGTATCTCCTGGAAGCCGCGGATCGACGAGCCATCGAAGCCGTGGCCGTCCTCGAACGAGCTCTCGGTGAGCTCGTGGGTCGGTACAGAGAAGTGCTGCATGAGCCCGGGCAGGTCCGAAAAACGGAAGTCGACGATCTCGACCTCTTCTCGCTGGGCCAGCGACAAGACCTCCTCTGGCGTGCGCCTCTCGAGGGCCAAGGTGGGTTCCTTTCTTCTTAGTGCTAACAGCGCCGGCCGGCGCCACGGCAATGCCAAACCTGGCCCAGGTGCATGACCGGCGTGTTGCTCCTTTGTGAACTCTGTGTAAACGGCGCAGGTGGCGAGCCCGATGAGCCAGCACGCCGCCTGCTCCCGCCCTATCGTGGCATACGACGCCAAGCCGCACCAGGCCGCACCGGCTCGAGCACCCGGGCGGGTCAGGTGCCTTCCATGGGCAGCCGAGGAGGGACATGGACTCGCAGAAGGATTACGTACTGCGGACCGTAGAAGAGCGGGGCATCCGCTTCGTCCAGATGTGGTTCACCGACGTGCTCGGTATCCCCAAGGCCTTCAACGTCACGCCGGCCGAGCTCGAGACCGCTCTCGACGAGGGTATGACCTTCGACGGCTCGGCCATCGACGGCTTCTCCCGAGTGCAAGAGAGCGACGTCCTGGCCATCCCTGACCCCAAGACATTCCAGCTCCTCCCCTACCTCTCGGGAGAGGCGCCGGTCGCCCGGGTGGTGTGCGACATACTCAACCTGGACGGCACGCCCTTCGAGGGCGATCCCCGCCATGTGCTCCGCAGGACCCTGGACAAGGCCCGCGACCAGGGATTTTCTTTCTACGTCGCCCCAGAGCTCGAGTACTTCTACTTCGAGCCCGACGCCCACGACCCCACGCACCCCCCCTTGCCTCTGGACCAGGGCTCTTACTTCGAACTGATGGGCAACAACCGGGCCACGGCGCTACGGCGCGAGACCGTGCTCATGCTCGAGGAGATGGGCACACCCGTCGAGTACAGCCAGCACGAAGACGCCCCGAGCCAGCACGAGATCGACCTCCGTTACACAGATGCGATGACGATGGCCGACACCGTCATGCTGGTCCGCGTGGTGGTGAAGGAGATGGCAGCTCGCAGGGGCATCCTCGCGACCTTCATGCCAAAGCCCCTCTTCGGGGTGCAGGGCTCGGGCATGCACACCCACATGTCGCTCTTCGACGGCGACACCAACGCCTTTTACGACGACTCCGACGAGTACCACCTGTCTACCGTCGCCCGCCATTTCATTGCCGGCGTTCTCCGCCACGCCCGCGAGATCACCGCCATCACCAACCAGTGGGTCAACTCCTACAAGCGTCTCATCGTCTCCCACCAGGACCAGCCGCTAATCGAGGCCCCTGTCTACATCTCTTGGGCACAAAACAACCGCTCGGCCCTGGTGCGGGTGCCGCCCACCAAGAAGGGCAAGCGCGAGTCAACCCGCATCGAGTACCGTTCTCCCGACCCAGGCGCCAACCCCTACCTGGCGTGGGCGGTGGTCCTGGCCGCAGGGCTCGCCGGTGTGAGAGGCCGCTACGACCTGCCCAAAGAGGCGTCGGCCAACATCTACCACATGTCAGCCGAGGAACGCCTCGCCGAGGGCATAAGCCAGCTCCCAGCCTCGCTCGCCGAAGCCCTCGATGCGATGGAGGGCTCGGAACTGGTCGCATCGACGTTGGGAGAGCACGTGTTTGAGTGGTTCCTCCGCAACAAGAGGGCTGAATGGGCCGCCTACAAGGCAGAGGTGACGCCGTTCGAGCTGCGACGCTACCTCGAGGCGCTCTAGCTGGGCCGAAACGGACCGACGAAGACTGATCGACCAGACGGCACGGAGGGCATCTTGGACCCACTGATGGTATTTCCCGACCCGCCGCCGGCGGCGCTCACCCAGGCGTTGGCGTTTGCGAGCTACACCTGGAAGGCGGTGGCGTCGCCGGCCAACGTGGAGCAACTGGAGCCCGATGACGGCTGGTCGGGCGCGGTGGTCTGCGCCGACGAACAGCCTGACGCCGCCCTCGCCCTGTGCCGGGTGCTAAGGAAGCGTGAGGTCGCCTTCGGCCCGTTGCTCCTCGTCGTCTCGCCCGAGCAGCTCGGGGCATTGGAGTTGCGCGAGGACCTCTTCGACGACTTCTGCACCACCCCCTGTCACCCCCGCGAATTAGAGGCGCGTCTGTCGCACCTCTTTTGGCGTACCGGGCGTGGGCTCCGGCCCGAACTGGTCGAGTACGGCCCGCTCACGCTCAACCTGGAGACTTACCAGGCGTCGGTCTTGGGCCGCCCGCTCTCGCTCACGTTCATGGAGTACGAGCTGCTCAAGTTCCTAGCAACGCACCCCGGGAAGGTGTTCACCCGGGAGACGCTGCTCTCGCGTGTCTGGGGCTATGAGTACTACGGGGGCGCCCGGACGGTCGACGTGCACATCCGGCGACTGCGCGCCAAGCTCGGAGAGGAGCACGCCAACCTGATCTCGACCGTGCGCTCGGTCGGGTACCGGTTTGGCCAGAGCCGCTGGGCTCTCTAGCCCTACCCCAAGTGGCGGCCCCGCCGGAGCTGCCGGCGTGCCCGCCCGGCCGTCAGCTGAACGCGATTAGCTGAAGGACTGGCCGCAGCCGCAGGTACGGGTGGCGTTGGGGTTGTTGATGGAGAACCCAGTCGCCTGGAGCCCATCTTTGTAGTCGAGAGTGGAGCCCTGCAGCAGCGCGGCGCTAGCCGGGTCCACGACGACCTTCACCCCGTTGGAGACCATGCGCACGTCGTCGTCGAACAACTCGCTGTCGAAGAACATCTCGTAGGAGTACCCCGAACAACCTCCCGGCCTCACGGCCACACGCAGGTACAGCTCGGTGTTGCCTTCCTCTTCCAGCAGCCCGCTCACCTTGGCGGCGGCGGTGTCGGTCAGGGAGATGACCTCGGCAACGCTTGGAGTAGTCGAAATCGTGCTCACGTCGTCCAATGCTACATAGAAGCCTGCCGCTTGTGTGACCGTACCATGTGCCAATGGCAGAACAGGTGGCTGCGGGCAGCGAGGTGCACGCCCTCCCCGAAGAGCCCCTCACCGAGGCCCCCGT
>DAHWQF010000393.1 GCA_027334785.1 Acidimicrobiaceae bacterium | reverse complement strand
GACGCGTCCACGACCGCCCGCCCTTCATCCCTCATGGTGCCGGCCCATCTCCTCACGGGCCGCGTCGAGCGCCTCCAGCACGCAAGCGTGAGCCACAGGTGAGGCGAGCCGAGGCAGCGACCGCACTTGCTCCACCCAGGTCGCCGTCGCCCTGTTGGCCAGCTCACGGCGGAGGGCATCCTGGGCGACGTTGGAGACGTTGAGGCCAGCCGAGCGCGCCTCCTCGGCCAGGTCGTCGGGCAGGTAAATGTTCACCCTGGCCATACACACATCCTACACACTCCCTGTGCGGCGCCGGCGCCCTCGGCGTGCCGGCTCCGGCCGCCACTCGGCGAGGTCCTCGGCCGTCAGGTGGAGCGCCCGGAGCTCGGCATCGACCAGGGAGGCGATCTGGCTGCCCGGCCGGTTCAAGGCTGGGTCCGGATCGGGCTCGTCGTACCACTGCTTTAGCCTGAGTTCTCGCAACTCGTAATGGTCATCGAAGATTCTCGCGGATTTCTGCTCAGACTGCTGAGTCATATTGACGATGCCCAGTCGCTGCCGCCAGAGTTGCGTCCGGGTCTCTCGGTGACTCGAAGTCTGATAGCTATTCGAGCGAGGCGGTGCCCGGGCCGGGGAGCGCGCCACCTGCTCGCCGCGCTCGACATGGACGCCGACAGGCTCTACGGGCACGTAAAGACCGACAAGAAGCGCACTACCTTCCTCGTCTTTTGCCGCTGCCTACCCTCGCTGTACCCGAGGTGCGCATCGCCATCGTGGCCGAGAATTTCAGCCCCCACCTTTCGACCAAGAAAGACAGCCGGGTCGGTGACTGGGCAGCGGCCAACAACGTCCGAGCTAGCCTACGTCCCCACCAACGCCTCGTGCTTGGACCGCACCGAGTGCCACTTCACGGCTCTCCGTTACTTCGCCCTCAACGGGGACGGACCACCGCAGCCACGACAAGCAGAACTCCATGACCCGCCGCTACATCGCCGGGCCGGACCGCAACTGAGACAAGGATGAGCTTCGTGCCATTTCATTACGCGCAAAAGGTTGCCTGACGCGGCACTAGCTAGCAGCAGGCGCGGACATACGAAGAGACCGGGCGCGGAGGGGGGCCATTTGGTTCTCAGGTCGCTGGCATCACGCCGCTCGACGTGGTCCCGGAGAAGCTCCCAGGCCTCATCTACGGCCGCGGGCGCTACGGCGGCGTCGGCGATCGACTCGAGGGCCGCCGCTAGGCACCTGCCGGGCAGGACGCGCACGCCGGCAACGGGCTCGGCCGGGAAGGCCTCGTCACGGCGCGCCGCAGGACCCCAGACCGTGACCAGTGCGTGCACCGGGCAGGCGCCAAGCCGGGGTCTTAGCATCAATTTCAGGTCCTTGGCGTCCCTATCTAGGCGCTCCACCAAGGCTGGCAGGTCGCGTAGGCCGGCCTCGTCCGAGGCCCACTTGAGGGGAGCATCGGCGCGTTACCTGCGCCCGCCCTACTCATGTACACCATGTCCCAGTAGCTGAGGCTCGGCAGCGTGAATGATACATATGCACCCTTGGCGTCCCTACCGAGCGTGAAGGGTAGCTGGTAGGTAGTCCCGCCGGCGTAATCCGGCGAGGCGAACAGGACCGCCTTGGGCTGGCGGATGTAGTAGTACTTGACACGGGCATTGGTCAGCTGCCTCGGTACCGGGTGCGGCGAGGCGATCTCGGTGCAATCGCTGCACGGTCCGGTTTGCCAGAGGACGCTGTTCTCGCCGTCGAAGTTGATGAGCTGGATGGTCTCCTGGTTGGAGCCGGCCTTGGTGAAGGCCCAGATGCTGTTGGGGGCAGCTCGGCTCCTCACCGTCTGGCCATCGATGAAAACGGTTTGGGAGGTGTTGTGCTGGCCGTCGCGGAGGAGGTCCTCGTAGGCGGTGAGGAAGTCGTAGTAGTTCCGTACCGACCGGGCCAGTGAAGCGCTCATGGGTGTGGCGCCGTTGGTGAAGTTCTGGTTGTCGAGCATCAGGCCATTGTCGCCTAGCTCAATGTGGCTCCCGCCGCTCGCGAAGATGGTGGCGTCGAGCAGCAGCACATCGGGGGTGTCGAAGGTGCCCCTGCCGCTAGGTGAGTAGTCCTCGTATGCCGCGACCACGAGCGACTTACCTTGGTGGTCCGGGCCCACGGGTGCGCTCTCCTGGAAACCTTCGTCGATGGCCTGCTTTATGTTGTTGTAGCTCCAGTACTGGTCCTCGTTGTTCGGCCATAGCTCTGAGTAAAGGACGCTGACCGGGCTCGTGTTGGCCTCGCAGTGGGCGTGGTCATAGGTTACGGGGTTGAAGATCAGGTATTTGTTGGCCAATACGTTCTTGGCGTACTTCAAGAACGAGGGGAAGGTGCCATTGACCCAGGTCGGCGACCCAGCCACGTTGTGGACAGGGGTTGTGCTGTTGGCGTTGGCGGTGTCGGTCGTGCAGGGGTCGTATCTGACTCCCGCCGGCTTGCCGTTATAGGTGTAGTCGACCGTGTCGAGGTCCCCGAAGGTGTCAGCATGGAAGCCGTCGAAGTTGAAGGCCTTGATTGCCTTCATCTCTTGGCTCATGATGAACCGCTGCCAGTTCGGGTTGCTCGGGTCCATGTAGTCCCATTGGAAGAACGCTGCTGGTGTCGTGTGGTCCGTGCCCGTGTAGATGCCCCAGGTGGGGCTGATACCGAGGCGTTGGCCTAAGTAGTTCGGGGCCTCACAGCAAGTGCCGTTGTCTGCCGAGTAAATGGAGTTGTACGCCATGGCTACGATGTTGTCGGCGTGGCCGGTCTTGATCAGGTTTTCGATAGCCGAAGCGTAGACCGTCTTCTGGTTGCCGTCGTCGGTCCATGACGTGCAAGGCGAGCTGACCGTCCCGCACAGCGGCTGGTCATGGTTGTACTGCCAGTCGTAGTACTGGAGGCCGTCGATGTGGTAACGGGTCATGTCGCTCATGATCGAGGCGGCCTGCGACGGCGTCAAGTTCGGGTTGCCGAAGCTATTGTGGGTCATGAAGCCGTAGCGAGGGAACTTTGTCCACGACGACGAGACGTCGACGGCATCGTTGATGGAGTCGAGCGGCGCGCCGGAAGCATTGGTCGCCACGGCTGTCAGCATGTAGCCGGAAAAGTCGGTCCGCGGGGCGGTCCAGTCGAAGGTGAGCACCAAAGATGCCCCGTTGCTGACGCTGAGCGGTCGGGAGACAGGCGCGCTGGCTGCCGTCTGTAGGTGCATGGCGTACAAGGTGACGGCACCACCGGCGATGCTGCTACCCGTGTGGTTGGTAGCGTCAACCGTCGCCACGACAGTGGCGCCGGGGTCGTAACGGGACTTGTTGGTGCTGATGCTGGCGAGCACCAGCCCCGTTCTGACGGCGCCGGGGTTACCCCAGGACGCGGCGTTGGCAACCGAGGCCGAAATGGGAGCCACCAGAGAAAGCAGCGCGACCAGCACACCTGCGGCAAAGACAACTGCACCTCGGGACACGGCGGACTTGGTAGGCAGAGACAACGTCGAATCTCCTTTCCAAAGACTTCCATTACCTAACGAGCAAGAGACACCGCGTACCCAGGGATTACTGGGGGTGGGGCAGCAGCGCCTCGAACGCGGATGCCGACCACGGCCGAGGGCGGCACCGGGCCCGTGAAGACGTTCACCGTCCGCTCCCAATCTGCTAGCCGCGGGTGTTCGTCAGCGCCTCCGGTCATGCCCGCCGGACGGAGCGGCCGTGCAACCTGGCAAGTACCCGCAAGCGTTGCTCACCGGCCACGGCGTTGCGGTCGAAGGGGGCGGCGAGCACGAGGGCTGCTGCGCCCCGCGCCCAGCTCGTGTCGTCCCATTCGTCAACCTCGACCGGTATGTCGCGCATCCAGTTCGGTAGCCGGCGGGCCAAGCTGCTGCGGAACGAGGTGTCCCAGTGCTGCC
>DAHWQF010000392.1 GCA_027334785.1 Acidimicrobiaceae bacterium | reverse complement strand
GGTGCTGGCGGAGCAGTACGATTGGGGCTGGTCGAGCACTCGAGAGGGTAACGGAAGGCGAACATGGCTACGAAGCAGCAGAGTTCGGGCGGGAGTGCTGGGAAAGTCCCGCCCCGCCCCGGCGGGCGTTCCGGCGGGACCGGCAACAGGGCGTCGGTGCCCCCGAGGCCCGCGGGCAGGGCCGGCGGCGGAGCGGCTTCAAGGCCAGCTGGGCGCGTCGCTCCCAGGGTGTCGGCACGTCAGCTCGCCCAGCGCCGGCGCCAGCGCAACATCTACATGGCCCTGAGCGGGGTTGGCGTGGTCGTGGTCGTGGTCGTGGTGATCATCGCGATTTCGCTCTCGGGCACGACGAAAAAGCCGACGACGACCGCCGGCAACGTGAAGGGGGAGTACGACATCCCGGCTAGCCTCGTGGCCAAGGTGGAGGCTGTCCCGGTGAACAAGCTGGTGGCGGCCGCCCTGGCCGATAAGTCCATAGCAACACCGCCTCAGGCGCTTCCCGCCCACGTCCCGGCGCTGACTAGCGGGGGGAAGCCCAAGGTCCTCTACATAGGTGCAGAGTACTGCCCCTACTGCGCCGCCGAACGGTGGGCGATGGTGATGGCCCTGTCCAAGTTCGGCACCTTCAGCGGCTTGCACGGCACGTCGTCTTCCGCCACTGACGTCAACGCGAGCACACCGACCTTCGCCTTCTACCACTCGACGTTCACGAGCAAGTACTTGGCCTTCACGCCCGTCGAGACCGAGAACAACACCTACGGCAGCCTGCAGACCCCCTCCAGCGCCCAGCAGGCTTTGCTCACCAAATGGGACGCACCTCCCTACGTGAGCTCGGCCCAGCAGGACGGCTCGATCCCCTTTGTCTATATGGG
Organism: Acidimicrobiaceae bacterium; assembly: GCA_027334785.1. Taxonomy (GTDB): domain Bacteria; phylum Actinomycetota; class Acidimicrobiia; order Acidimicrobiales; family Palsa-688; genus JAJZYO01. The sequence continues at coordinate 3,049 of DAHWQF010000392.1, read as the reverse complement.
GGGCAAGTTCGTTCAGATCGGCGCGCAGTACGACGCCAGCCCGATGTCCGGGATGCAGTTCACCAAGGCTGTCAGCTACGTGACGTCGGGCGCCGACACCACCTCCAAAGCTGCCATGGCAGCCGCCGGTTACCTGGTGGGCGACATCTGCGCTCTCACTCACGGCCAGCCGGCCTCGGTTTGCTCTCAGGTGCCGAAGAGCCTCGTCGGGATCAGCACTACTTCGCACTCGTCGGGGAACAGCTCCAAGAGCACTCCGAGCACCACGGCGAAGGCCTCGAAGAAGTGACGGCTATGTCGTCGCAGTTGGCCCTGACCAGAGGCTCCTGACGTTGCCGCGGATAACGCGCGCTCGGGACGAGGAGGCCCTCCGGCCGGTCGGTCAGGGGCCGGTGGTGACCGTCCGCCCGCCGGCGCCGTCCAAGCCACGTGAACCCGAGCCGCCGGAGCCTGACGAGCCGGGGCCCGCCGTGGTCCCGCCTCGCTGGGCTCCGCTCAGCGCCACCGCCATCTGCGTGCTCGCCTTCGCGGACTCCGCGTACCTGACCTATGCCCACTTCACCTCGGCTTCGGCGTTGGCCTGTTCGACCAAGGGCTTCGTCGACTGCGCCGCCGTCACGACGAGCGCCTACTCCCACCCCCTGGGGGTCCCTGTGGTCATCCCAGGGCTCATCTGGTGTGCCGTAATGGGTGTCCTGGTCAGCCCCTGGGTGTGGCGGCCCTCAAATCACCCCTGGTGGCCCTGGGTCGGCCGGCTCCGCATAGCCGGTTCGGTGGCTGGCATCGGCATGGTCTTCTACCTACTTTGGGCCGAACTGATAAAACTTCACCACCTTTGCGAGTACTGCACGGGCGTGCACGTCCTCACCGTGGCCCTGTTTTTGGTGATCGTGTTCGGGACGGCGCTCTCGGTGCCTGCCGAGGCGGAGCCGGCCGGCACCTAGGTCTACGGGACCGGCCAGACCCCCACGGCGACGAGCGCTTGCCACGGGCCGAGTGAGAGGCGGCCGCCGGCCTCGTTGCCTTCCTGCCCAAGTGTGGTGGAGGCCAAGACCTTCCCGGCCCCTCGCCGCAGTTCGACCTCCGCAGGCTCAGGGGAAAGGTTGGCCACGGTCATGGTCTCGCCGGACCGGTACGCCCAGCACTGGTCATCGAGCAGGAGCGTCTCCAGCTGGCCGAGCATCCCGATTTGCCCCGAGCGGCGGAGCGCTCCGAGCCGGCGCCAGAAGTTGAGCACCGACGCGGGGTCGGCGTGCTCGGCTTGGACGTTTAGGGAGCTGTGCTCGCCCAAGGGTAGCCAGGGACGGGCGCTAGGGGTGGTGAAGCCCCCGTTCTTTCCCCCTGTCCAGGGCATCGGCGTCCGGCAGCGGTCCCGGCCGGGCACGCCCGGGCGGGCGAGGCTGATCTCGTCGAGCTGGAGGTGGCGCGGTATGTCGACATCGGTCATGCCGAGCTCGTCGCCATAGTAGAGCACCATGGTCCCTGGAAGTGTGGTCATGACCAGCAAGGCGGCCTTTACTGCCCGGGGGTCGTTGTTGCACCAGCGGCTTGGGAACCTTCCCACGTCGTGGTTGGAAGCGGTCCAAGTGGGCGTGGCGCCGGCGGGTAACCCCGCCAATGTGGCCTCCACCACGCCGGCGATGTCTCGTGCCGAGAAGTGGGAAAAGACGAAGGGGAAGTTGAAGCACAGGTGCAGTTCGGGCTCGTCTCGCCCGTAGTAATCACCGAGACGCCCGTAGTCGAACTCCCAGGTCTCGCCGAGCAACACGCGGCCGGGCTGGTACCCGTCGGCGATCTTGCGCCAGCGCCGGTAGATCTCGTGGACCTCGGGCCGGTGCGAGTTGTAGACGGTACGCAAGCCGTCTCGCAGGGACTCGGGTGGGTCCTCGGGGGTTGCCGGCGGGTTGTCCCGGAGTTGGCGGTCCTTGTAAAGGCCGTGGGCGACGTCGATCCGGAACCCGGCTACCCCGCGGTCCCACCAGTAGCGCAGGACCGACTCGAACTCGGCGGGCACAGCTGGGTTCCACCAATTGAGGTCCGGCTGGGTCGGGAGGAAGTTATGCAGGTAGTACTGCCCGCTCGCCTCGTCGAAGGTCCACGCTGGTGCGCCGGTTGCCGAGATCCAGTTGTTGGGAGGGGCGTTGCCCGCCTTCGGCGGCGCCCACACGTACCAGTCGCGGTGCTCGGCGCTCGGGCCGGACAGCGCGTCCACGAACCAGGGATGGGCGCTCGAGGTGTGGTTGGGTACCAGGTCCAAGAGGACCGATATACCACGGCCGGCGGCCTCTTTGACGAGGCGCTCCAAGTCGTCGGTGGTGCCGAGGTCAGGATGGACGCCGTAGTAGTCCGAGACGTCGTAGCCCCAGTCGGTGTTCGGGGAGGGCATGGTCGGTGAGAGCCATATGCCGTCGACGCTGAGCGACTCCAAGTAGTCGAGGCCGTCTAGGATGCCGCCGAGGTCGCCGGTCCCGTCGCCATTGGAGTCCCGCCAGCTGCGAACGTACACCTGGTAAAAGGTCGCCCCACGCCACCAGGGCCACGAGTTTTTAGAGGGCCTGTCCTGGTCAGCCATACCGCCAGTATCCCAGGTCGGTGTGCCCGGGCGCACGGCCGGGGCCGCGGCACCGGGAGCGCTCAGGTGCCGAGGTACTTGCTCAGTTGGGCGGGGTACTCGGGGAAGTAGCGGGTGATCACGTCGAGGCTGAACTTTGGCAGGATCGAACTCGCCGGCTCCCGGTCGAGCAGGAAGACGAACGACGCCCGCACCAGTTCCTCAGGCGGCACCGCATCGGCCCCGACTTTCTCGCCGAGGCCTTTTGGGACGGTCACGACGTGGCTCGTCTCGTACTTCGGGCCCCGCACCTTGACCGTGAAGCTACCGTCCGTCTGCCGGGCAACGAGCACCGTCGGCAAGCTGGTCACTGGACCACGCTACCGGCAGGCGCGAGCGAACGCTTGCTCTCGATGAGCCGGGGACGGGTGCGCCGGGACGTTCTTGCAGACGAAAACGGCTTATTTGTCCACTTACGTCTACAAGAATGCGTGCCTC
>DAHWQF010000391.1 GCA_027334785.1 Acidimicrobiaceae bacterium | reverse complement strand
ACAGCCGGCCAAAGCTATGGCGAGGGCGGCGACCAGGTAGCGGTGCTGGAGGGCGGCAATGCCGAAAATGGCGAGGGCCGCGATCGTGGCGGTCCCCGCCGAAAGACCGTCCATGTTGTCTAGCAGGTTGAAGGCGTTGGTCACGCCGACGACCCACAGCACGCTCAGGATGGCGTTCAGGGCGCTCGGTGCCCCGGCCAGGTGGGCCGAGTCCCCGAGCCCCCACACGGCGACAGCGGCGCCAGCCTCCAGGGCGAGGCGGAGCCAGGGGCTGAGGCCCCCGGCCAGGTCGTCCACCAGCCCCACCATGGCGAGGGCGACGCCGAGGCCGAGGAAGCCGGCCAGCTCCGGGAACCCGCTCGGGGGCGGGTCAACGGCCACGGCGACGAGCACGATGGCGGCAAAAGCGACCACCATGACGGCGCCGCCCAGGTAGGGGACGGCCTCGGTGTGGCTCTTGGCCGGCCCGGGGTGGTCGAGGAACCCGAAGCGGAGTGCCACCGACACCGCTACTGGCACGAGCATCGTGCTGAGGAACAGCGACGCGACGAGCATGCCCGGGTAGGCCCAATAGGGGAGCGAGCTCATGCTTCTATCCCCAGCGTGCAGACGGGGCCGAGTATTGCCTCCGTTGCGCCCGCTTCGTGCTCCTTCGTGCTCATGGAGGCGACCTGACCGTTGTAACTCGTATGCCCTGGCGGCAAAGAGCACGCGCCAGCTAGTCAGGCACGCACTGCAGCCAGAAACAGGCTAGTCGCGCGCGGTCGCGGACGGAAGTGGTTGGGTACCGTCTGCGTGCGCTCGATGCCGGCGGCTTGGGCGCGCTCTTCCACCACCGCAGCCGGCGGCTCAGTGCTCACGAGAGCGGGGCGCTGACACGGGTCACGTGGGCGCATCTCGGACACTGACGAGTACGCGCGTTGGCAGCAGACGAGCGCAGAGAGCGCGCAAGAAGGCGCTTCTGCTGTCGGGGATGCCGTCCAGGCATGGTGGGCAGCCCTGCTAGACGAGCAGCCGTCGCGAGGAGAGGCGGGCCAACGTCCCGCCGAGGAAGAGCCATGACGATCGCCGGCGTCATCACTGCCCGCCGCCGCCAGCAGGCGGCTCTGGTGGAGCTGGCACGGGGGTTCGCGACCGGTCTCGATGCGGCGTTGGCGGTCCGGGCCGTAGTAGTGGTGGGGTCGGTCGCCCGTGGGGATTTCCACGCAGGCAGCGACATCGACGTGCTGCTCGTGGCGGACGGGCTTTCCCCGCACCCCCTTTTGAGGACTGACGCCTTGGGTGCGGTGCCGCCCGAGGTCGAGGTGATCCCATGGACACGAGAAGACTGGCTACGGGCCGCCAGGACCGGCAACCCCATATGGGCAGAGTCGCTCTCGAGGGGGATTTGGCTGGTCGGGTCGCCAGAACTCCTCGACGGCACCGGCTAAGCAGCGCAACCCGTGTTTGGGTCTCGGGGCGGCTGAGGTCCGAAGAGCGCGTCCCCATGGCGCGAGTCGAGCCAGTTCAAACGACGATCAGTTCTATCTTTGGGTCATCCGGGTCGCTTGTCACGACGCGTTGAGGGCGAGGCCGGCGACAGGTCGCCTCAGGGCGAGAAGATGGCTTTGGCCGTCACGACGAGGTCCGCGCTACCCTTCACCCGGTCGCGCCCACAGACGGCAAAGCGCAGCTCGTCGGCCACTCGAGGCAGGAAGGCCGCTTTCCTCTGCAGCTCCCGTACGACCCGAGAGGCGTCTACTTCTCGTGCCCATTTCGCCTCGCCGACGAGCACGGCCTCTCTCCGCCGCCCAGAGAGCACGACGGCATCGATCTCGGCTGGCTCTTCGGCTCCTGTCCAGTGGGGGCCGATTGCTACTACTTCGGGGCCTAGCTTGCCGGCTGCTGCCAACCGGCGAAGGTGCTCCCTGAACCCCTCCTCGTAGCGAGGCCCCATGTGGTCGTCGAGTTCCTGCAGGAGCACCGTAAGGATCGTTTCGCCGAGCCCGCGCTCGATCTCGGCTCGGTGCGGTGCCAGTACCCCGAGCCAGAAGGCGAGGAAATTGTCAGCGAGGCGGTACACGCGGCGTCTGGTCCGCCTGGGGTCTTCTGTGACCGGCACGAGGCGCTCGAGCAGGCGCAGCTCCACCAGCCTTTCGAGAGTACGGGTGGGGTCGGCCTTGACCGCGTCTGCGATCTCGTTGTGCTTGGTGCGCCCGTTCGCCACGGCAAAGAGGACTTGGCTGGCTAGGTCGCCGGCGTCAGCCTCGGTCGCCATTACCAGTTGGCCTTCTGTCAACAGCGGCGCTCCCGGCCGGCAAGCCAGCTCGGCCAGGTTGTCCCGCACGCTCTTTTCTGTGTCCCACCACTGCAAATAAAGGGGTACGCCGCCGACGATCCCCCAGACCAGAGCTCTGTCCGCCGGTCGGAGCGGTGACAGCATCGCGGCCGCCTCGTACGGCCGGAACGGGTGCACCAAAAGGGAAAGGCTTGCCCGCCCATAGAGGGGGGCACGCTCCTCTTGCGCCGCTTGCATGGTGCGTACGGCCGAGCCGCACACGACCACGCGCAACATGCTCGCCGGTGCCAGCCTGTCTCACAACGCGCGGAGGACGCTTGGTAGTTCGGGCGATACTTCGACCAGCTCTGGCAGCTCGTCGAGCACGAGCAGGAGGGGCTCGTCTTGGGCGGCCTGGGCGAGCGAGTCGAGGGCGTCCGGCCAGTCGTGGAAAGGGTTGAGAAGGAGGTCTCTTCCCTCGACGAACCTGGCCGCCGAGCGGGACAGGGTGGCCAGCTCGTCGCCTGCAGGCCGCCTGCTACCGGTATGGAACACAGCGCGTCGCCCCTGAGCGAAGTGATGCAGCAAGGCTGTCTTGCCCACTCGCCGGCGGCCCCAGACGACGGCGAGCTGGGGCCCCCGCCTGGCCCACCAGCGTTCCAGTAGGCCCAGTTCGTCACGGCGGTTCACGAACGCTGGGCCCACCCGGAGGAGCTTATCTGCACTAACTGTCGTCGACAGTAAAGGTCGCCGACCCTGGTGACCGCCGGCGGTGACTTCCCTCGGCCAGCGCGAGGGCGCGCTCGCTACCTCGCCTTGTGGCTGGCCGACCCCGGTGCCTTTGCCTTCGATTTCGCCTTGGCGGCCGGCGGCTTCGCCTTTGCCTTGGCGGCTGCTGCCGGCTTCGCCTTTGCCTTGGCGGCTGCTGCCGCCGCTTTGCGCTGGTCGGCGGTTATCGAGGCGAGCAGTTGGTGGTAGGCCGCGTCCCTCGGGTTGTCCTTTATGGCCTTTTGCGCCATGGACTTGGCGTCCGCCAAGTAGGTGGTGGCGCTGGCCGGCTGCAGGTTGGCCATCTCGACATCGGTCTCGGCCAGTGCAGCGGGGTAAGCCGCCCAGAGGGGCTGGTCGGCCACGGCCTGGGCAAAGAGCGTGCGGGCTTGGCTCAGGTAGGGGAGCTTGGAACTGGCCGGGGCATTTTGGCTCACGCTCGCGTCGATGCTGGCTTCCTTGTACGGGTACAGAGGCTCCCAGGGGTTGAGGGATATGGCCTTTTTCATGTCCGCGAAGTAGGTCGCCGTCACCTGCGTCGGCGTCTTGGGGTTGGCTTTGGTCGAGCCGCTCGTCTGGCCGATGCTCTTGTAGGCGGCCCAATAGGCGTGGTCCGCCCGGTACGGCCCGTCGGCCTCGACCGCCAGGAACACTACGGCCCCTACAACTATGGCTCCCGTCACGAGGCTCGCCCAGGGCACCTCTTGGCGCCGCCCCCGGCCGCGCCGCGGCGGTACGGCTGCTGTCCTCCTCCCGGGCGCTCCCCCCACGCTCGGCTCGAGCGGCTCCCGGGCCTCGTCCCCGCCGGCGGCGCGCACGGACACGAGCGCCGGGGGCCAGAGCGTGTCGGGTACCCCGGCCGAAGTGGCCAGGACCAAGAGCACCCCGAGCATCACCC
>DAHWQF010000390.1 GCA_027334785.1 Acidimicrobiaceae bacterium | reverse complement strand
GCACGCGGGAAAACCCCCAGTGCGACTTCAGGTGCTCGATGCTCATCTGCGAAATGCGCGCTCGATTTTTCCTCGCCCCTGCGGGCGCCAGGGCCGGCTGTGCACGAGCTGCACACCGAGCACCGCACAGGCCCGGAGCAATTGGTGGGAGACCATAGCCGAGCCGTTGTCGAGGTAGAGCCGGAGGGGCAGACCCCTCGCTGCGATGCCCGAGCGGAGGGCGGCCTCCAAGCGGAGCGTGTCTTCTGCATATCCCCAGCGGTAGCCGGTAAATGCACGCGAAAAGTCGTCCAGGAAGGCGAACAGGTACGCCTTGTGGCCGGCCACCACGGGGCCGTGGAGGGCGTCGCCCACCCAGAGCTCGTTCGGGCATGCTGCCTCGAAGCGCCCGAAGGCCTTCGGCGCCCCTGCTCCCTTCCAAGGGAGGCCGGCCCGAGCGAGGTGGCGCTGGATGGTGCGGGTAGAGGGCGAGCAGCCCTTGGCCTCGGCGATCATGCGGGCGATCTGGGCGCCGGTGCGGGCCGGCTCTTCGGCCCGGAGCGCCTCTGCCAGCTCGAGCAGCTCGGCCGGCGTGCGGGCGTCGGTGCGCCTCGGTGCCGGCACGAGCAGCCTCGTAGCCCCCCGAGCGGTAGGCGCGTGCCCAGCGGTCGAGGGTGTTGCGGCTCACGCGCACCCTCTCGCCGAAGGGCCCGAGGTGCGCCTCGCACGCGAGCGCCCGAGCCATGGCCCCCCGCTCGGCGCGGCTGGTCCCGGGGTCGGCCAATGGCCTTATCAGGCTGTAGCGGAACAGCCCTACCTGTTGTGCTCTGTCGGTCAATTTCGTCCTCCGATCGGTTCCTGGTGACCTTCCCGGGGGACTTTTGCCGCTCAGGCGGGGGCCACGAAAGGTGAGCTCGTGTTGGAGAGCAGCGCCCCGCCCGTCAGCGCCGAAGCCCAGGACCACGCCGGCCGGGCCCCGAGGCGCAACGACGCCGCCCGCGCCACCGCTCCTATCAGCTCGAGGGCGTGGCGGGCGGGCCGGCCCTCCGGCTCGGGCAAGGGGCCGCCCGGCGCCAGGGCGACGAGCCAGGCCGAAAAGTGCGAGGCGATGACACCAGCACGGCGGCGGAAGCGCCGGAGCCACTCGAAGACGGTGTCGGGCGGGACGCCGAGGCGGCAGGCGGTGTCGGTGTAGGCCTCGCTGCCTGCGAACACGGCGGTGATGGCGGTGCCGATCACTTCGGCGCGGTCACGCCGGCGGGCGAGGCAGGTGTCGGGCAGGAGCACGTGGGTGGCCCCACAGCCCCCCTCGGCCAGGCAGGCGGCCCGGCGAGGCCGCAGAGCAGTCCCGTCCCGCAGCTCGCGCCGGCGGGCAAAGCCCCAACGGGCGAGCGCTCCATCTTGGCAACTGGGGCACAACAACAGACCGGCAGCGAGGTCTGCCTCGACTGCCTCCGCGTCACTCCTTACGATGAGCATGGGTGCCTCCGGCATCCGTGGAGGGCCCTCTCGTCGTCGTATCAACGCTTAGCGAGGGGGCCCTTTGGCGTTCATGGGCGTCCCCACGTTGTCGTCACCGGGAGCTTGTTGGCAAACGGGTCTCCGTGCTCAGTGACGCTGACCGTCTACCTCGTCACCATCCAGGGTGGCGCTCAACAAGTGCTAACAAGCGAACGTATGACCGGACTGTCCGTCCCGACAGCGTTGACATCGCCACCCACCGAAGCGGTATACTTCCATGCAGCGAACTCCCGCTTGGCCAAGGAGGTGGGCTTTGCGTGGTCGGTCAGCGGCGCGTATTGTCGCCGGAGCGGCGTTGTTGAGCGTTGCCCTTGCGGGTCGTTGGTAGGCCCCGTCGTTCAAGGAGCGTACGCAGCGGGTGGCGGTGATGGCTGCAACCCCGGCCGTACAGACAATTATCTCCATTTTTATTTCGCCCAGGCACAGGATACTCCAGGTAGCCCTGACGGTGGCGTGCAAGCAGATATTTACAATTATTCGCCATGGGTGGCGAAGAGTGACTACGGCGTAACCGGCTGGGTAGGCTTAGGTGACTCAACCACCGGCTCATATGCCCAAATAGGTTGGGAAGAACAGCCAGGGAGCAAACGGTACACGTTCGTACAGTTCAACGACGTACCAGGAGGCCACTTCTGGAATAATTTGGACGCGTCCTACCCTATCAACAGCACGCACGACTACAAGACCCTCTACGACCCCAATGGTAATAGTGGGGGCAAGTCGGGCAAGTATTTCACGTTCTGGGTCGACGGTAGCTACATCACAGGGTCACAATACAACTGGACGCCCAACTTCGACCAGTCTGGCACGGAAATTCACACGCAGGCGAGCCAGATCCCTGGAGGGAGCTCGAACAAAGAGCTGTTTTCCAGCATGCAATACTACTACGGAGGGTGGAAGAGCGGGCCACAGTCTGTGTACAGCCGGGACGGCGGAACGTCTGGGTCGGGTCAAAGTGCCGGGCCTTCGTGGGACAATGTGCAAGCAGTTACAAACGGCTTCAACAGCTGGGATTCGGCGTGCACGAACTAAAAGCATGCGACGCCGCGATATGAACAGCACAAAGAGGTGGTGAGTTTTATGAACCCGAGACGGTCCATTCTTCTCGGCACGGGAGCATGCGTCCTCATCGGAGCAACACTGACGGGCGTGCTCATGTCAATAGGCACAGCGCAGACAGTTCGGCCGGCCCTTACTTCGAGTATCGTCAGTGCCGTGAATAACACCGACATGACGATCACTCCTGCCGCCGCAGGGCAGACGGCGATGATTAGCGAGGCAACGGCACAAGCGACCGCACTTAACCAGCTTCCTCCGGGCTCGGCTGTGTTGGGAGCATCATTAGTGATGCTTACCGATGGCCTCTTTCCGGCTGGTCGCCTGGTCTGGGCAGTCTCTGTCAACCCCGCCGGCCCTCACTTCGTGGCTGGAGGAGTGGGGACGAGTATGCCACCCGAAATCAACTTCCGCGTAGATTTCGTAGATGCGACAACAGGACAATGGCTTCAAGCAGACATGGGCAGGGACCCCAATCTCCCCGCACTACCCGTATTGCCAGTTTCTAGCACTGGTGCCGCGGCCACTACCGTCCCAGGCTCGCAGTTTGGCGGTATAAAGCGGTAACCAGCCGTGGTGAGCGTTGGAGTGTGTAACAGATCAGGGGCTGGGGATGTTTATGCTCTCGACACCCCGCCGGAAGGTTTGGAGGATCATCACGGTCGTTGGGACCGACCTGATGCGGTGGGCTGATAGCGAGTGAGCCGGTGTTAGGGAACGGGAAGGTAGCGTCTAGGTCTGTGGTCAAGATCGGCTAACAGTTTAGTTTAGTTAGCCTCGCTCTTTCACGCAGCGACGGTGATGTCGCCGAAAGCCGTTGAAGTGGGGCCTAACCGCTGTGGTAGGCGCCGTCCATGGCAAAAAGCACTGCTGACGCCCCGCCGGCGGCCGTCCTGGGCGCCGACGGGTTGCCGTCACCGGCTCGTAAGGGGTTCTTGGGCGTGCAGGAGCGCCGTTTGCCTTCGTGGTCGTCTGGAGGTTGCCCTGTTGTCAGCTAAAAGCGGCCCGCAAGCGGAGGAACGCCCGGGCGAGCACCTTCGCCCAGGCCCAGGTGCGGTCCAAACGGAGGTGGACCGCCCGCGAAGAGCGGGTGATGCGGGCTGCCATGTGCAAGATGGCGTAACGGAAGGCGTCGATCTCGCAGTGGGCGACGACGGCCTCGTCGGCGAAGCAGATGAGCTTGGACCAGCACACGAGGTCGGCGGCAGCGAGCGCGCACTCCATCCAGGCCTTGTTCTCAGGCGTCGCTTCGCAGGGGAAGTTGTTGAGCCCGGCTGCCTTGGACTGGCGGATACGGTCCTCGACCCGGGCGTGGAGGCGGTGGCGGAGCTCCAAGCCGGCGATACCGCCTGGGACCACAGCCCTTCCGGTGTCGGTGATGAAAG
>DAHWQF010000038.1 GCA_027334785.1 Acidimicrobiaceae bacterium | reverse complement strand
GTCGCTACCACGCGGCTCTCCCTCGCAGGCAGGCGAGGCGACCTGGACGCAGCGCTCGAGGAGGCTGGACAGCTGCTCTCGGCCGCCTGGCCTGACAACCGGCCACCATGCCCGGAGGGGGACTTGCGGGCGATGACGCTCGTCGGCCTCGGCACCGCTCTGGCTTGGACCTCCCAGACCGATGAAGCCGCCCGTCACCTCGCCCAAGGCGCCGCGCTGGCGAGGCATGCGGGGTACGCGTACCTGGAATTGACCGCCCTCGCGCACTTGGCGGTAACGGCGGCGGCCCGCTCATTGTCGGCCGGGGAGCAACGGGGCCTTCGCGCTGTGGAGTTCGCCGAGCGGCACGGCTGGGGCAACGAGCAGCCCGTTGGCGTCGCTTACCTAGCCCTCGCGATGACGACTCTCTGGCAGGGACGCCTCGACCACGCCGAGGAGTGGCTGGAGCGAGCCGAGCGCGTCCTCAGGCCAGAAGTGGAGCCCTCCGCCGGCGTCAGTTTGTACCAAGCTCGCGCCTTGTGGGAGAGCGTCCGCGGCCACGACAAGCGGGCATTAGCGGCTTTGGAAGACGCGGCGGGCCTCCGCGCGCTACTCGTGACGCCCCACCCGCTCGTCACGGGGACGCATGCGCTCTTGCTCGAGACGCTCGTGCGAGCTGGCGAGACGGAGCAGGCGGAGAGGATCCTCGAAGAAGTCGGCGAAAAAGAGCGCGAGAGCGGCCAAGTACGCATCGCGCGCGCTGCGCTCAGCCTCGCCGAGGGAGACCCGGCAGCGGCATCGGCCTGGCTCGCCCCTGTTTTGGACGGAGCGGCCAGAGCGACCTCACCTTGGCTCGGGTTGGCCTATTTGATCGAGGCGGCGGCGCGCGACGGCCCCGACCACACGGCCTCGGGTACGGCCCTGGAACGCGCCCTCGACCTAGCAGAACGCGACGGGGCACTTCTGCCTTTCCTGCTCCACCCCCTGCCTGAACTACTGGAGCGCCATCGCCGGCAAACGTCCCACGCGGCGTTGGTATCGGAAATACTTGCCATGGTCGCTGGCACAAAGCGGCGAGGGGCGTCGCAGCCCGGGCTGGAAGCCGGTTTCGAGCCCCTCAGCGAGAGCGAGGCGCGGATCCTCCGCTACCTGCCGACCAACCTTTCGGCTCCAGAGATCGCCAATGACCTTTACATCTCTGTCAACACGGTCAAGACCCACCTCCGTCACCTCTACGCGAAGCTCGGGGTCAACCGGCGCTCCGAGGCGGTCGAGCGGGCCCGCGCCCTCGGCTTGCTCGCGCCCCCCTGGCACTACGCCTGATGGACAGGCAACGACTGGTCGAACCGAGCGCCCGCCTTCGGCCAAAGCGAGTACGCCTACGTGATCGGTATAGGGCTCGGCACCGGTATGCAGCTCGGCACCGGTATGCGGCTCGGCGCCGGTATGCGGCTCGGCACCGGTATAGGCCTCGGCGGCCGGTCACTTCTTTCGCGATCCGGGTCGGTGTGGTAACCGCGGTCTCGGCCGTGGGCGCCAGCGGGACAGGCCTAGCAACCGCAGCCAGCCGGCCGCCCTCCAACCCGCTGACAACCTCCCTCCCCCTCGCCACTTCGGCCCGGACTTCGGCGGGCACTTGGGCAACGCTGCCGATGGGCCACCTCGACCAACCGCGCAACACCTTCTGGCAGCTCACGTTCGAGCCTTCGGGGAGTTCCTCTTGGTCCGACCGGGCCGAGGCGACTGGCGTAGCCACCAATGGCGGGATCGTACTGGCGGCGAACACGAAGTCGCTCCTGGTCGGCGTCCGCCCGAGCAACCGCCTCACTTACTCCCCGCTTATCGCCACCACCAACTCGGGGCGCTCCTGGTCGACGGGACTGCTCGAAAATGGGCTCGCCCACGTGCCGAGCTCCCTCGCCATATCGCCTTCGGGCGCTGCACTGGCCTTGGCGCCAGCCCGGCGAGGCGCCCGCGAAGTGCTCATCAGCCAAGCGGGCAAAGCTCACCTGGTGTCGTGGGAGGTGCTGCTCGAGAGCCGCATGTTCGCCTCCACGGCACCCGCTGAGCGCTGCGCGCCGACCTCGTTCACCGCTGTCGGCTACGCCGGCACGGCCCCGGTGGTCGGTGCGGCGTGCCAGAGGGCCGGCGCCGCCGGTCTCTTTACCGAGCTCGGGGGCCACTGGACGGCTGAGGGCCCGCAGATCCCCCGGGGCACCGGCAGTGCCGAGGTGCTCGACCTCGTGCCCAGAGGCGAGGGCCTGGTCACCATCATCGAGCTACACCCGCCCCGCCCGGCGACAGAGAGCCTGCTCGCCGCTTGGAGCTCCGACGGCACCTCTTGGCGAGCCTCCGGCTACCTGCGCCTCCCGGCCGGCGAGCACCTCACCTCGCTCGGTCCAGCCGGTGGCCAGGGTGTCTTCGTGCTGATGACGGGTGCCGGCGACCAAGAGAAACTGGCGGTGGTGAACGGGCCGGGCTCTCGCTCGTGGTATTTCCTGCCGGCGCCGCCAGCTGAGACGCAGACAGTGACCTTTGGGCCCCTGGGCTCAGCCCAAGCCCTCGCGGTGAACCAAAGCGTCATCGACGTCTGGGACCTTGCCGGCGGGGGTGGCGCCGGCGGGGGTGGCGCCAGGACACGTGGGGTCGGATGGCACCAGAGCCAGGTCATGCACATTGCCATCCAGTACGGGGCATCGGGCTGACCGGCCCCGTTTGCAAAGGCGATAACCACAAGCGAGCCCACAGTCCCTCAAGCGACAACCACAAGTGCCACCCCTACGGCCACCACGGCTGCCGCGGCCACACGTCCCCGGCCATGCCCTTCATGGAGGAAGACCGTGCCCAGTATGGCAGCCACGACCACGCCCGTCTCCCGGAGGGCCGAAACACTCACCAGGGCGGCTCGCGTCTGCGCCCATAGCACCATCATGTACGCGCTTACGGACAGCAACCCACCTACGCAACCCAGCCACCACCTTCCGTCCATCCGTCGTGGTATCGACCGCCCCCGGGCCAAAGCCAAAACCGCGAGGAAAGCCACCCCTTGCAGCAGGAAAAGCGCCGCCCCATAACCAAGTGGGCTGCCCGAACGCCGTGCGCCAAGACCGTCCACGACTGTGTACAACGCTATCGCTACGCCCGTTAGCAAGGCGAAACCTATGGCACGACGGTCAGAACCACCCCCGCCGCCCAGCTTCACAAGACCCACCAATCCCCCACATACCACCGCGAGGCCCAATAGCTGGCGGGCCGTAGGTGCTTCGCCACTACCAATGAAGGCCCCGGCCGCCACCAGCAGCGGGGCCAGGCCGCGCGCCAAAGGGTAAGTCTGCGCCAGGTCGCCGAAACGATAAGAGTTCATGAGAGCCACGTCGTACACGACATGCACGCCCACCGAAGCAACCAGGAACGCCCAGGCCGCGCCGCTCGGCGCTCTCGCTACAGCCAGCACCACCCCGCCGCACGCTGCCTCCGTTGCAGCTATCAACCCAAAGGCGACCACCTTGTCCTTTATCGCCTTGGCCAGGGTGTTCCAGCTCGCATGGAGGAAAAGCGACAAGACGACAACAGCAATCACCCCGCCACTTGGGAACGTGCTCACCGTTACCGCTAGGTGAGGCAGTCAGATCACCCCGTTCGGCAACGCCTACGCATTACCGTTCCTCCCGAAACCGCGCCCGTCCAAGGCCCACTCCCCTCTTACCTCCACTCCGGCTCCCAACAACACCTCCACGGCCACGTCCGCATGGCTGACCCTGCGCCGGCACCCTCCCATTCTCGGGCCCGTCGCGGCCAACCAGCACCTTCGTTCGACCTCCGGCGCCTCCGCCACCGGTGACCCATGCCCCCCGCCGTCTCTGTGCCCGTGGTCTGTCAGCGCAATGACCGTCCATATCTCGTCCTGCAACCTAGGCCGCGCCCTCACAGCGTCTAAGACATAGCCCACCCGCCTGTCCGTACTCTCAATGGCCTCTCTATACGGCACACCGGTCCCCAGGCTGTGAGCCACGGCGTCGGGGTCCTCGAAGTAAACGAACGCGGCTCTCACGTCATCTTGCCCGAGCACGGCCCCGGCATCCTTCATGACTTGGTCGTCTCGCGTGCCAGCCTCCGCACTCACGTCGGCCATGAAGCCGCGCCAAACGTGCCTGAACAGCGGCCCGCCACAGTCGTCTCGCAACAACGGCGCCCAGCCCCCTCCCACATAGGTCCGCGCCCTCGCGTCCACCTGAGCCAAGCGGGTAAATATGTCGGGCCACTCGTCAAAACGGTAACTACTGAAGTCATTATCGATGACCCCGTGCCGAGCAGGCACTACGCCCGTCGCCACGGTTGACCAGCCTGGGCCAGAAATCGCTCTCGTACCCCCGTCGAAGTCAAATGTCAAGAAGCAACCATTAGAAGCCAACTCATCTATCACCGGCGTACGTGCCTGACGCAGCACGTCGACACGGACGCCATCCAGCGCGAACACCACTACCCTCTTCGTCCCGTTTGCCGGCTTACCAGCGCTGTACCCCAATGGTCCTCCTGTCAAAGGTCGCTGCCACAGTCATTCCTATAGGGCCCTGCGACACGCGCCTCCGACTACGGCCATCTCTCCTCGAGGCCGACCGCGATCAAGGCCACGCGCCGCCAGGGTCGGGAAGGGCGCCACGGCCCTGAAACCGCAAACGTTATGCCGACAGCACCGGTCCGGTACCCAGGTCTTCAGCTTGAACCGGCCATGAGGCCCTTTACGAACCACCGCTGCATGACGACAACCACCACCACCGGGGGCACCATTGCCAGCAACGCCACCGCCATCACCAAGTTCCACTGAGGGACGGCGAAACTCTGGGCTGAGGAGATCATCTCTTGGATGCCCATGACGACCGTAGCGCTGTGCGGGCTCGTCGTGACGATGAGCGGCCACAGGTACTGGTTCCACCCGTACACGAACTCCAGCACGAAGATGGCGGCGAGGTTGGTCCTCGACAAGGGCAGGACGATGCTCCACAAAAACCGCAAGGGGCTGCTCCCGTCAATGCGCGCGGCGTCAGCTAGCTCGACGGGGAAGGTCATGAAGAACTGCCGGAAAAGGAACGTCGCCGTCGCCGAAGCTACCAAGGGCAGAATCAACCCGCCGTAACTGTCCAGGAGCCCGAACTGAGCCGTTACCTGGTACGTAGGGAAGAAGATGACTTCGATCGGGAGCATCAAGGTTATGAATATGAGCCAAAATGCGACCATTCGGCCCCGGAAACGGAAGAAGGCTATGGCAAAGGCGGCTGGGATAGAGAGCACCAGCTTGCCGATCGATATGCCCAGGGCCATGACCGCGGAGTTGGCCATAAGCGTGGTCACTGGTGCCGAGTTGGGGAGGCCGCGACTCAGCACACGCCACAGGTTGGGCCCCAACTGGCCACTGGGTAGGAGTGGTACGCCTGTCAACAGGTCTCTCGCGGGGTGCGTCGCCGCCACGAACGCCAGGTACAGCGGGACCACGAATATGGCGGCTGCGAAGATCAGGATCCCGTGGCGCAACGCCTGGCTCAGCCCTCGCTCTCTCATCGGTAGAACACCTTCCTGTTGAGGAAGCGGAACTGGACTGCCGTGAGGGCGGCGGCGATAATTAGCAAGAAAACCGTCTCCGCCCCCGCCAGGCCGGTGTTCCCATTTTGGAAGCCGTCCCGGTACACCTGGTACACGACCGTGGTGGTGGCATTGCCCGGCCCCCCCTGGGTAATGACATCTATGATCGCAAAACTCGAGAAGAACGCGTAGAGCACGTTCATCACGAGCAGGTAGAAGGTCGTAGGCGACAAGAGCGGGAAAACGACTTGCCAGAACTGGGCAAGCTTGCTGGCACCGTCTAGGCTTGCCGCCTCGAGGACGGCCCGCGGGACCATCTGGAGACCCGCGGTATAGAACAAGAAGTTGTACGCGGCCTGTTGCCAGACTATAACCGCCACGAGGAGCGCGAACGCCTGAAGGCTGTGCACGGCGAAGTTCCACTTGAGGCCAAGGTCGACCAATACCTTCGCACCAGCGCCGAGCCCAGGCTCGAAGAGGAACAACCACAGGGTCCCGGCGATCGCGCTCGGGACGGCGTAAGTCCAGATGAACAACGTTCGGTACACCCTTCGCGCTCGGCCCACCTGGTCCGCCTCCACGGCGAGGAAGAGACCGGTCGCCATTGCCAGTACCGTGGTGATAACAGCCAAGATGACGGTCACTTCGATAGTGCCCACCTCGCCCGCTACGCTGAAGGCGCTCGCGAAATTGGTGAAGCCGCTGAACCGGGCTCCCGTCCCGAACGCGTTGGTCTCCTGGAACGCCTCATATATGGCGCGCACAGTTGGCCAAAGGAAGAAGATGGCCACGATCACGAGTTGGGGTACGACCAATGCGTAAGGGAGAAGCTTGCCGCGAAAGATGGCACCCCCCGCCCTGTCGGGCATCGCACCGCCTCGTTCGCGCCGACGAGGGCGCCGACGCCCTGAGGCGACGGCACCCTCGGGCAGGGTGACGGTCGGTTCCGGTGGAGCGGGCGCTCTAGCCGCCATACTGTGAGGCGAACTCCGCTAGCACCTTGTTCCCCTGGGCCTGAGCAGACGCCAGCGCGCTCGACGCGCTCGTCTTCCCAGACAGGATAGCGGCGATGGCAGACGCCTCAGCGACGCGGATCTCGGGCAGGTAGCCCACGCGTATGCCCCGAGTCCAGGGTTTGGGGGGCTTGTGCGTAAGTTCCAAGACGGCCACCAGGTCGCTCGGGTGGGTCTTGTAAAAGCCTTTCTTGTGAAGCGCATTCGCTGCGGCGTTGGTCACCGGCACATAGCCGGTATGGCTCGCCCAGTAGTCTTGGGTTGGGACCGACATCATAAAATGAAGGAACTCGGCGTCGCCGAGGTAGGTATTCTTGGGTGCACCTGACAGGACCCACAAGGATGCACCCCCGACCACCGTATTTTGTGGGGCAGTAGGGTTGCCGGCCACGTAAGGAAGCTGGCTTATGCCGACCGGGAACTTGGCGCCCGCCTCGATCTCGTTGATGTCAGCTGAGCTGTTCTCGTAGAAGGCGCAGCTGCCATTGGTAAAGAACGGGACCGTCGAGTTGGTTGTGCCGTTCCAGCGGTACAAGCCTCGCTTGCCGAGGCTGCCTAGGAATGCCCAGTGCTGGACCATGGGTTTCGCGGTCAGCAACAGCTTGACATTCTTTATAGAATCATAACCATTGTTCTGAGTGGCATAAGGGTAACCGTTCCAGAGGTCGAACTGCTCCATGTCGGTCCACATAATGTAAGCTCCCGACGCCGACAGGACGCACTTGGCACCAGAGGAAGCGAGGGGATTGACGTCACTCGCCAGCTGAGTCCAAGTCTTCGGCGGTGCTTTGATCCCTGCCTTGGCCAAGAGGGACCTGTTGTAATAAAGCACCGGGGTCGAGCTGTTGAACGGCAGCGAGTCGAGGTCACCCTGAGCCGTTTCGTAGTAGCTGGCTGCCCCACCAATGAACTGAGAGGTGGCAAACTTCAGGTGGTACTGGGACATCAGCTGGTGGACCGGCACATATACACCTGGCGCGTACATCATCGTCGCTGTCCCCGCGTCGAAGATCTGAGCGATATCGGGAGCGTGATGCGCGCGGACCGCGGCGATCGTGGCCGAAAGGACCGTCGAGTAGCTCCCCTTGTAGAGGAGGTCGACCTTGTACGTGCTCTGCGAAGAGTTGAACTGGTTCACCAAATGACCGAGCGTGGCGCCGAGCGTGCCGCTCATGGCCGACCAGAACGTGATCGTCACCCGGGGCCCCGCGTGCGAAGTGCCCAGGCTGCTCGTCGCCGAGGCGCCCGTCGCAGGTAAGAGCCCAACACCTGTAGCCAACAGCGCGGCCAAAGCTTTGCGCGTGCTTCTCATACGAAAACTCATAAACGCTCCTTTTGCCTAAACGACGTCCTACACCCCGAACCATACCATTGCAGAGGCTGGGCCGTCCACATTTGTGGACAATTCACCCCCTCACGGGCCCGATTGACTGAAAGGTTCGCTTTATGTTTACCCGTTGTTCATCTGTTCTTGGCCAAAAAACCCCTGACAATTATGCAACCTAACATCCAGGTTGCAGTAGAGTCGAAAGACCCTACCAAGGGCTAGCCGTTCGCTCGCAGTCGGAGCGCACGATAGCCCGCTGCCCGTCCCGCCTTGTTTAGCGCGGTCACCATCCCTTCACCTTCTGTTCACCTGGATGATACCATTAGTTCAGAATGGCCGTCGCTCGCAAACCGGGCGCAAGAGGTGGCGTGCTCCCAGAGAGGAAGGTCGTCCGAGGTGGAGCCGCTCTTTGTCGTCATGGCGGTCGCTTTCGCCTTCGTGAGCGGCGCCAACGACGGCGCAACGCTCGCAGCGATGGGCACACGTACCGGCGCGTTGTCCATCTTGTCTGGCGTGCTGTTGCTCGTCCTCGCCGTGGGAGTCGTCCCCGCGGCAGTCGGGACCAACGTGGCAACGACTCTTGCCCACGGCCTCGTCGCCTTCGAGGAGCGCGGTGGCCGGCTCGCCTTCCTCCTCGCCGTCGTTTCGGCCCTAGCCGTCGTCCTGGTTCTTACGCGCCGGGGGCTCCCGACGAGCGTGACGCTCGCGCTCAACGGTGCCATCGTGGGTGTCGGCGTGGGGGCCGGTCTCGCGCTCTCGTGGGCGACGGTTGCGTTGGTGCTCGCGGCCGGCCTGCTCGGCCCCCTCCTCGTCTTCGGCGCCGGCTTCGTCCTCGCTCCGGCGGTGCGCTCGGCGCTCGGAAAGCCGTCTGCGGGCCAAGGGCGCTCCCGCCTGCTGCAGCGGCTCGGGTTCCTCCTCCAGTCAGTCGCCTATGGTGCCAACGACGCGGAGAAAATGGTCGCCTTCATGGCGATCGCCTCCGGCGCGAGCCTCGACCCCGTGCGTGCGAGCCCCGTTGACCAGGTCGTTCTGGCTGCCTGCTTCGGGGCAGGGGCGCTGCTTGCCATTAGGAGGCTGTCGGTCCGGGTGACGGAGCAGATGGTGCGGGTACGCAACGAAAATTCGCTTTCGGCCCTCGTCGCCTCCTCCGCCGTCGTGCTCGCCGGCTCAGCGCTCGGCCTTCCGCTCTCCTCGACCCAGTCCTCGACAGCCGGGCTGCTCGGCGGGACGGAACGGGTGGCGCCGCAAAGCGTGCGCCCACAGCAGGTCGTCGCGCTCCTCCTCGCCTGGGCCGCGACACTGCCGAGCGCTGCTCTGCTCGCCGCTCTCTGCGGCCTCGTCGTGCGGGCGGTCCGATGACGAGGCGTCATGGGCGACGGTTCCAGCGTTTAACGGACCCCGTCCGAGGTGCCGCCGGCGTGTCGGCCTAAAGAGCCCCCAGGCCCGCGACCAAGCGGGACTGGCGCGTCGCCCGGGCGAGCACGGCACCGCCCCCGACGGCGGCCACGGCCAAGGCCACGCCGGCGAGGCGCCAGCGGGCCAGGGAGCGGGAACGGGCCTCCAAGCACTCATGCAGGATGCGGCAGCCATCGTCCCCAAAGGGGGGAGCCGGGGTCCTGACGTGCTCGTCTCGCAAGCTCCGCAGCACCCGCAGCAGGTGGCGGTAGCCGGCCAGCTCAGCTTGGCAACCGAGGCAGCTCTCGAGGTGCTCGGACATGGCAGGGCTCGGCCGGCGGCAGCCGTCGACCAGGAGGGGCAGCTCCAAGGAGACGGCGTCGCAGGAAAGGAGGGCGCGAAGGTGCCTGGCACGCGGGTGGTGCCTGCCTCCAGGGACCTGAGAGGACTCAGCTGGCCACGGCATCTTCGCCACAAACAACCGGCTGGAGGGCCGCCGAGGTTCCATCGTGCAAATGGGCCCGTGCACCCCGCTTGGGGCTTACCCTCGTCCGCCGCGGTGCACCCGCCTCCTGCATGCGGCGGGAGAGGTCGTCGCGAAGCCGCTTCCTGGCCCGCTGCAGGCGGACCTTGGCTGCTGCCTCAGAGATACCGACCTGGGCGGCGATCGAGCGGTGGGGCAGGTCGTAGACGTCGCGCAGCACAACGACTTCGCGGAGGCGCCATGGGAGGCGCATCAACGCCTCCGCGAGGAGGGCGCGCTCGTCGCAAGCCGAAGCGGCGGCTTCGGGGTCGTGCTCGGGGCGCCAGTCCGCCATGGCGGCAAAGCCCTCCCCCTCGGGGTCGAGGCGGTCGTGAGAAGAACGCCTCTTGCTCGCCATGAGGTTACTGGCGCAGTTGGCCGTCACCCGGTACAGCCAGGTAGAAAACCGGGCCTCGCCCCGGAACCTCGGCAGGCCGCGGAACGCCCGCAGGTACGCCTCCTGGGTCACGTCCAAAGCGTCTTGCTCGTTGCCGGTCAGCCGGTAGGCGAGGGTGTAAGTGCTCTGCCAGGTGGCGTGTACCAACTGCTCCGGCGCGCCCGGGTCACCCCTGCGGGCGGCGTCCACCAGGCCCTCGAGTGGTCTTTCGGTCGAGCGGCGCCCGGGCAAAGCGCTTACCTGGTCTCCCTGTGGAGCGTATGCCGGCGGTCCCAGCGGCAGTACTTCTGCATCTCTATGCGTTCGCGGTCGTTTTGCTTGTTCTTGGTCGTTATGTAGTTGCGGCGCTTGCAGACCTCGCAAGCCAGTGTGACCTGCACCCTTCTCTCGCTCTTGGCCATCTGGGCCTCTCCTCGTTTCGCTGTCTAGCTATTGCGTAGCGGCGGTCGGACTCGAACCGACGACTCCTCGATTATGAGCCGAGTGCTCTGCCAACTGAGCTACGCCGCCCTGCGGTTACCTGGCTGGGCTGGTTGTATGTGCCGAGCCCCCTGTCGGAATCGAACCGACGACACCAGCCTTACCATGGCTGTGCTCTGCCGACTGAGCTAAGGGGGCGCGCCTACACTCCTGGTCGCGCAGCTCATAGTAGCCGCCACCGGGCAGGGCCGGCCAGGGCCTAGCCTGTCCGCCGTGGCCACAGTCCGCGACGAGAAGCTGGCGCTACGGGTGGTACCGGCCAGCGCGTCACACGCACAAGCCACTCGGGCCATTTACAACGAGGCGGTCGAAAAGACAACGGCCACCTTCGAGATGACCCCTCGCTCCCTCTCCGAACAGCTCGAGTGGGTAACTGAGCACTCAGGCGCCTACCCCGCGGTCGTGGCGCTCGGCGAGGAGGGCGAGGTCTTCGGTTTCGGGTCACTCTCGCCGTACCGGCCTCGGGCCGCTTACAGCACGACGGTCGAAGACTCGGTCTATGTCCACGACGGCCACCGCCGGCGAGGCGTCGGGCGGGCACTGCTCGAAGAGCTCGTCGCGTTGGCCGAGGCTCACGGGTTCCATGCCGTCATCGCCCGGATCGCGGGCGGCAACGAGGCCTCGGTCGCACTGCACGCTGGATGCGGCTTCGAGGTGATCGGCGTCGAGAAGGAGGTCGGCCGGAAGTTCGGCCGCTGGCTCGACGTGGTGTGCATGGAACGGCTTGTCTGAGCGCTTCTTGCCCTCGTTCCCGCCCCCGGTCAGCTCGACAGGTGCCCAAAGCGTGGAACAATGTCCGCTCCGAAGAACAGTGTCGACTTCTGGGCCGAAAACACCCACGATCACGTCAGAGGTTACCAAACGAGCCAGAAGTCGCTGAGTGGGCCGACCGGAGAAGCCGGCGGGGCAAGGCGCCGGCGGGGTTGGTGCCGGCGGGGAGCGGCGCCGGCGTCAACAAGTGGCAGCCAGGGCGGTGAGCTGGTCGTGGGCCGGCGCCGGCGGGAGCGCCTTGGCGTCCAGGGTGTGCACGCGGGCAAACCGAAGGCTAGACGAGAGCCAGAGCCCGTCGGCAGCAAAGAGGTCCTCGACGGTGAGGTCGGCCCTCTCCACCCTCCAGCCCGCCGCGCCGGCAGCCTCGAAGAGCCGCGCCACGCTGATGCTGTCCAGGATGCCGACCGAAGGAGGAGGGCTCACGAGCCGCCGGCCGAACGCGGCGACGACCGCAGATGTCTCGGCCTCCCAGATCTTCCTGTCGGAGCCGATAAAGACGGCATCGTCGGCACCCTGCGACTCGGCCCAGCGCTTGGCGGCCAGGTTCAAGGCGTAGGAGAGGGTCTTGGCGCCGAGCAAGAGCCAGGGCGCCCGCGAAGCCATGCGGCTCGGCAACCCGCGCTCGACGGTCACGACCGAGACCCCGTCGCGACGCTGGCGGAGGACCGCCGGCGTGAGCTCCTGGCCGAGCGCGTAAGCGGTCGGGCGCCCGCCCTCCTCGGGGCCGCGGGTGCAGACAAGGCGCGTCTCCCACTCCTCGGGCCCCGCCCACGCTGCCGCCCCCGCCGCTACCGCCGCTTCCCACTCGTAGGCCGGTGGGAGCTCGAGCGACACCATCTCGGCGGAGCGGGCCATTCGGGCCAAGTGCTCCTTGAGGTGCCGCGGCCGGCCCGAGAGCACTGAAAACCTCTCGAAGACGCCGTCGCCTCGCAGCACACCGAGGTCGTCGGCGCGAAGAAAGGGCGAGCGGGGGTCGGCCAGGACCGGGCCGTCAGGTGAAAGCACAACCAGGATGGCGCTGCGCCGCTCCATGTGCCCAGCACCTAGCCGGCGCGCACAGCCCCGCGCTCAAGGAGCGCTTCGGCGATCTGGACGGCGTTGAGCGCCGCCCCTTTGCGCAAGTTGTCCCCCGACACCCAGAGGGCGAGGCCCCGCCCGTCGGCTTCGGAACGGTCTTGGCGCACCCGGCCAACGAGGCACTCGTCGGCGCCGGCACACTCGAGCGGGGTCGGGACGTCGACCACGCGCACCCCCGGCGCCTTCCCGAGCAGCTCGAGCGCCCGGGCCGGCGGGAGCGGCCGCTCGAAGCGAGCAGTCACGGACAACGAGTGGCCGGTGAAGACCGGTACCCGCACGCAGGTCACCCCCACCGCGAGGTCGGGTATGTGGAGGATCTTGCGGCTCTCGTCGCGAAGCTTGTGCTCCTCTTCGGTCTCATCGTCGACGAAGCGGCCGGCCGACGCCAGCACGTTGAACGCGATCGGGCCGGGGAAGACCTGCGCCGGCGGGTAGCCGACCGCCGAGCCGTCGAAGGTCAACATCGCGGCCTTGTCCCCCACCTGGTGGACCTGGGCGGCCAGCTCCTCGACGCCCTTGCGGCCCGCGCCCGAAACAGCTTGGTAGGTGGACACTACGAGCCGGCGCAGCCCCGCTTCGTCGTGGAGCGGCTTCAGCACCGGCATGGCCACCATCGTCGTGCAGTTAGGGTTGGCCACTATCGACTTCGGCACCCGGTCGAGGTCGTCGGCGTTCACCTCGGGCACAACGAGAGGCACGTCGGGGTCCATCCGCCAGGCCTTGGAGTTGTCCACCACCAGCGCGCCCGCCCCGGCGACGATGGGTGCCCACTCCTTCGAGGCCTGCGCCCCCATGCTGAACAGAGCGATGTCCACGCCGGCGTGGTCCGCCCGGGCCACGTCCTCGACGACGACACCGTCTAGGACAGTGCCCGCCGATCGCTCCGAGGCAAAGAACCTGAGGTGGCCGACTGGGAACTGGCGCTCCTCGAGCACCCGCCGCATGACGCCTCCCACTTGC
>DAHWQF010000389.1 GCA_027334785.1 Acidimicrobiaceae bacterium | reverse complement strand
GTCGGCTTGACCTCGGCCGGCGCGTCCCGTTGGAGGCGGCCGACCAGGTGGGCGGTTCGGGGGTGCTGAGCGTGCTCCGTCCCGGCATCAGCCCGACGGCGGCGGACCTGTGCACCCTCATGATCGTGGTCTCGGACAACACCGCCACCAACATGTTGATCGACCTCCTAGGCGGTGTGGAGGCGGTCAACGCCGCCGTGAAGGCGCTCGGCTTCGGGGACATAACCCTGCACCGCAAGCTCGCCTACCCTCCGCCGCCTCTCGTCGCCGGCCCGCAGCCGCCGATGCGAGAGGCCCCCGGCAGCTTGGCCACGGCCACGCCGGCCGCGCTGCTCCGGCTCGTGAGCGCGCTCCGCGCCGGCACGGTCGTGGACCCGGAGGCATCGAAGTTCATCTTCGACACCCTCGCCCACCAGCAGTACCACAGCGGTGTGCCCCGGGCCTTCCTCGACCTGACCGAACCGGGCCGCAGCCTCGACGAGTGGCCGGCGGTGGCCAGCAAGACGGGTTCGGTCCCGGGTTGCCGGGCAGAAGTGGGTGTGGTGGAGATGCCGGACGGGAGCGAGCTCGCTTACGCGGTGATGGCCGATGACCTGGCCGACAACACCATGAGCGCCCTGTCCGAGGGCGACGAGTTGTTGGGCCGCGTAGGCGCGACGCTGCTGCGGCAGTGGTGGAGGGGGCCGGCGCCGGCGCCCCTCCGACCGGGATGGCCTTGACCGGGCGGGCGAGCCCGAGTGCGGCCGACGCGGTCGTGGCCGTCCCGGCCGCCAACGTCTGGTCTGAGCCGGGCGCCGCGCGCCCCGTGGACCGGTCGGTGCTCCTGCCCTGGCCCGACATCCCGGCCTGGCTCGGGGCGATGACCCAAGACGACCGGCTTGGCCTTCAGGGGCGGCTCGAGACCCAGGCGTTGCTGGGCGAGGCAGTGGCGGTCCTGAGCGAGCGCGCCGGCTGGGCCCAAGTCGAGCTTCTCTCCCAGCCGAGCCGCAAGGGAAAGCTCGGTTACCCCGGTTGGGTGCGCTGTGAGCACCTCGCTGAAGCACCGGCGATAGCGCCGGCCGGGCCCAGCGCCACGGTCTCTGTGCTCCACGCGCAAGGGCAGACCGAAGGCGCTGAACTGGTGGCGCTGAGCTACGGGACCGTGCTGCCCATCGAGGGGCGGCGGGGCCAACACCTCCTCCTCCGCCTGCCCGGCGGGGGCCTCGTGGAGGTGGCCGGAGCCGCCCTCGCTCCCGTCCCTGCCGCGGGCGCGGCCGTGCTGGCGTCGGCCCGCACTTTCTCTGGCCTCCCCTACCTCTGGGGTGGGTGCAGCGGCTACGGGGTGGACTGCTCGGGGCTCGCCCACTTGGCCCACCGCTGTGCCGGCCTGGTTATACCTCGTGACGCTCACGACCAAGCCGGGGCCGGCGAGGCCTTGCCCACCTCCGGAGCCGCCCCAGGCGACCTGCTCTTCTTCGCCCGCCCTGAGGAGGAGCCGCACCACGTGGCCGTGTGCGCGGGCCAGGGGCATATGCTCCACAGCCCGGGTACGGGCCGCGTCGTGGAGGAGGTGAGCCAGGCCACGGAGCCTTACCGCTCGGAACTGCAGCCCCTCGCTCGCCGCTACGCCACCTCGGGTTGAGCCGGGCCGCTAGCGTCTTGCAGGCCGCCTATGTTCCCGGCTAGGGCTGCCGGGAAGATCCTGGTGGCCGGACGCCGAGGTCGGAAAGCGCAGCATGGGCAGCCCAGTAGCCGCACATGCCGTGGACGCCGGCGCCGGGCGGGGTGGACGACGAGCACAGGTAGACGCCAGGCAGGGCCGTCCGGTACGGCGACCAGCCAAAGGTAGGGCGAAAGAACATCTGGCGGAGCGTGGGCGCTCCCCCGCTGATGTCTCCGCCCACGTAATTGGGGTTCCCGGCCGCCAGGGCGGCGGCGGTGCGCACGGCCCGACCGATGACGAGGTCGCGGAACCCAGGGGCGAAACGCTCAATCTGCGCTTCGACCTTGTCGGCCATGTCCACGGTCGACCCAGCGGGCACGTGGCAATAGGCCCAGAGCGTGCTGTGCCCCGCCGGGGCGCGCGAGCCGTCTACCACACCTGGTTGCGCCACTAGGCAAAACGGCCGGTCGACATGGCGCCCGGCGGCGACTTCGGCCTCCGAGGCAGCGACTTCTTCGAGAGTGCCGCCTACGTGGACCGTGGCTGCCTCGCGACAGGCTTGTGCCTCCCAGGGCACCGGTCCGGTGAGCGCCCAGTCCACCTTGCACACCCCGGGACCGTAACGGAAGCGCCGGAGCGCCCTCGTGTAGGCCGGGCTTGCTCGCCCCTCAGCCCAGGCCGCCAGTTGGTGGGGCGAGATATCGAGGAGGACGGCCCTCGCCCGTGGGAGCTCGTCGAGGCTCCTCACTGTGCGGTGCGTACGGACTTGGCCGCCGAGCTCCTGCAGTTCCTCCAGCAGGGCGCCGGCTAGCCGGCCGCTGCCGCCCTCGACCACCGGCCAGCCGACGGCGTGGCCGAGCGCCACGAAGAGCAGCCCGAAGGCGCCGGTGAGCGGGCTGGTGAGAGGGAGCACCGAGTGCGCGGCGGCGCCGGCGAGGAGGCCCCTCGCCTCCTCGGTACGCAAGTACTGGGCCAGCCCGCTCACCGGCAAGAGCCCCGGTAAGGCGAGGCGTGCGAGCGCCAGCGGGTGGCTCGGGAAAGTTCGGAACGGTGCGAGGAGCGACGGGAGGACCTTGCCCAGGTCCCGGGCGACCGGGCCGAACAGGCGGCGGTAGGGGCCGGCGTCTCGCCCGAGGCTGTCGGCGGTCGCCCGGGTAGCTGCGGTCGCCCCGCGCTGGCTGGTTTCTGGGGAAAAAACAGGGGAAAACACGGCAGCGGCCCGGCCACCGTCCAGGGGGTGGGCGAACGCGACCGGCGAGTTGCGGAACTCGACGCCTCGGGCGTTCAGGCCCAGGCGGGCGAAAAAGGGTGAGGCGGCGGCGAGCGGGTGCACCGCCGCGCAGACGTCGTGGCGGAAGCCTGCGAGGGTGAGCTCCTCGGTGCGGCAGCCCCCGCCGGCGCTTTCAGCCCCCTCGTACACCTCGACCACCAGCCCGGCACGAGCCAAAGTGATGGCCGCAGCCAGCCCGTTGGGCCCCGAGCCAACCACCACCGCGTCGATCCGCCTGTTCGACATGGCTCCAGGCGCCATCCCGGGAGCGTAACGCCCGCCGGCCCAGCCCCGCCGGCCCAGCCCCGCCGGCTCAGCCCCGCCGGCTCAGCCCCGCCGGCTCACGGCACGACGATCACTTTGCCCACGGCTCCGGCCTCGACCGCGTCCTGCGCGCTGGCAACCTCGTCCAGCGGGAAGCGGTGGACGGGCAGCTCGGTCAAGTCGCCGGCGTAAAGCGCCGCGCTCACGTCCGCTACGGCCTCGTCGAGAGCCGCCCGAGGCACCCCGTAGAGCAGCACGAAGCGCAGCGTCACGTTGGCAGTCATACAGTCACGCACGGGCAGGACGGGGTTTTCCGCCTCGGCTGCGTAGGTCACGACCACGGTGGAAGGCGCGGACACAGCCAGGTCCAGCGCCAAGTTGGCCCCGAGCGCCACCTCGACGACGCGGTCGATGGTAGGGGTGAACGCCTTCAACCGCTCCACCACGTCCTCGTCCCGGTAGTTGAGGACGAGGTCGGCACCCGCCTGGGCAGCGAGCTCTGCCTTTTGGGGGTTGCTCACCGTGGTCACTACACGCGCACCGGCGCGCTTCGCGAGCTCGATGGCGTAGTGGCCGACCGCCCCGGCACCGCCGGCGACGAGCACCGTTTGGCCGGCCACCGGCCCGTCGGCGAACAGGCAGCGGTGCGCGGTAAGTGCCGGGACGCCGAGCGAAGCGCCGAGTTCGAACGAGCAGCCGTCGGGCAGGGCCACGGCCTGGGGGGACGGCACCACGGTCCACTCGGCTGCGGTCCCCCAGCGCCGGCCGGAGGCGGCGT
>DAHWQF010000388.1 GCA_027334785.1 Acidimicrobiaceae bacterium | reverse complement strand
TACAAGTTACGCCAGGAGGAGGGGCTGAGGTGGCAACTCTGGTGAGCAAGCAACCGGAGGGCCAAGTACCCGACGAGGCTGCAGCGAGAGGCATAGCAGCGGCACGAGCGGCCTTGGCAAACGCGCAGCGCGCATTGGTAGGCAAAGCGCCCAAGCCAGCGCCGACGAGCAAGCACGTCGAAGCCAGGGTGCAACCAAAGGGCCCAGCGCCGGCCGATGCAGCTGCGCCTCCGGCCACCGCGAGGAGCCGGCGTACGGTAGCCGACAAGGCCAAACCTCCGGCCAAGGCGAAAGCCTCATTGGCGCCGGCCGGCCCCGGCGTGGTCGGCATAGACCCCCACAAGCGCACCCTCACCGCCACCGTGCTCGACTGGCGGGGCGGCAACCTCGGGGCCCGGGCCTTCCCGGTCTCCGAGGAGGGCCACCGGGCGATGGAGGCCTGGGCATTGGGGTTCGGCCCAGTGGGGCGTTGGGGGGTCGAGGGGGCTTGTGGCCTGGGACGCCACACTGCCGCCTACCTGGCCGCCCAGGGCCACGACGTGCGCGACGTATGCCCCAACCGCACGAACGAACGCCGGAGGGCCCGCCAAGGCGCCAAGAGCGACGCCGAGGACAGCTTGCGCATCGCCCGGGAGGTACTGGCCAACCCCGGCACCCCGGCGGCGTTCAAACGCACCGACGGCTCGGCCGGGCCCGACGAGGGCACCGAGCTGCTCGGCATTTGGCACAACGCCCGGCGCTGGGCCCGCAACACGGCACGGGTCCTGCTGAACCGAGCCGAGTCCTTGCTCTACGCACTGCCAGAGCAGGTCCGCTCGGCGCTGCCCGACACCCCCGACGTGCACGCCCGGCTGCACGCCTTGGCGAAGTTGCCAGAACAGGCCGGTCTCGACGCGCCCGCCGAACTGCGGGTACGCCTGCTGCGCTCGATGGCCGCCCAGGTCGACGCCCTGGACGCCCAGGAGAAGGAGGCGACGCGCGAGCTCGCCCGCCTCACCAAGAGCGCCGGGTCGACCCTGGACGAGCTCTGCGGCCTCTCCACGCGATCGGCAGCCGAGCTGCTCGTCCAGACCGGCGACCCCCGCCGCTTTGCCGGCGAGGGCTCTTTTGCCCGCTTCAACGGCACGGCGCCGCTGGCCGCCTCGTCGGCCGAAGGCGACGGCGAGCCCAAGCGCCACCGCCTCAACCGAGGCGGCAACCGCCACATAAACGCCGTCCTCCACCGAATGGCCGTCACGCAATTGCGCTGCGACCCACAAGCCCAGCAGCTCTTCCAGTCCGTGCGTAAAAGCGGCCACACAAAGAAGGAAGCCATGCGGGTACTAAAGCGGCACCTCTCGAACGTCGTCTACCGCCGGATGTTGGCCGACCTAGATAGGAAAACAGTCACCGGCTCTACAACGCCGAAGAAAGGAGCGCCCAATGCCAGGGCAAGAGCGGCATGACTATCAATCGAATGTCAGTTTCGGGCTTGACATAGGAGCTTCAGGTCCACAATGTGAAACGCCATGCGGCGGTCGGGCGACACTGCAGCGCGACCTACCGTGCGGGCAGCGTGCTCGGCAGCTCGTTCGAAGGCACGGGCCGGGACCAGAGGTAACCCTGCGCGAGGTCACAACCCATGGACCGGAGCAGGTCAAGCTGTTGCTCGGTCTCGACCCCTTCCGCGACGACCTTCAAACCAAACGAATGCGCAAGGCCGATGATCGCGGAAGCGATCGCTTCGTCGTGGGTGTCCGCACCGAAACCCGCCACGAAGGTACGGTCTATTTTCAAGTAGTCCACCGGGTAACGCCGCAGGTACAGGAGCGACGAGTAGCCGGTACCGAAATCATCGATGCTCAGCTGTACACCCAAGTCGTGGAGTGCAGCAAGCGTCGCCATCGCACCGTCCACGTCTTGCATGAGTGCGGTTTCGGTCAGTTCCAGGCAGATCGAGCCGGCGTCGAGATGCGCCTGGTCAAGGGCTTCGGTCACCTGGCTCACGAGGTCAGGCAGTGCCAGCTGGTGGGCCGAAAGGTTTACAGAGATCTGCGGAGGCGCAGCCGCCTGGCCTCGCCACTCAGCCGCCTGCCTGCACGCCTCCTGTAGGGCCCAGTGCCCGAGCGCCAAGATCGAGCCGGTCTCCTCTGCGACCGGTATGAACTCGGCCGGTGGTACCAGTCCCCTGGCCGGGTGCCACCACCTCATCAATGCCTCGACCCCGGCGCACGTCCCGGTCGTCACGTCAACCTCTGGCTGGTAATAGAGACGGAGCTCCCCGCGCTCGACCGCTCGGCGAAGTGCGCTGGCCAACTCGACCCTGGTTACCGCCCGCTCACGTATGGTCCAGTTGAAGATCTCATAGCGCGCGCCCCCCGAGTCTTTAGCCTGGTGCATCGCGGCCGACGCGTCCCGGAGCACCTCCTCGGCTTGGCGCTGTGCGTCCACCAGGACAATCCCGGTACTGGCCGTAACGAAGAGCTCCTTGCCCTCTACCTTGAACGGGCTGGCCAGGACCCCCTCAACCCTGCCGGCAACCGAGATGGCGTCGGTCTCGTCGGCGATGTGCTCGGAGACCAGCGCGAAATCCGCCGCACCCAATCGGCCCAACGTATCGCCAGCCATGACCACGCGATTGTCACAAAGGGCGTCACCTTGGGCTCGCCTGGCCGCGTTCCCGCCTCGCTCCGCTCGCCACGTGTATTCCTCTCCGAGGACGAAAGGAAAGAAATTGAGTTACCTGCAACCGCCGCGTTTGGCTGTCAAGGTCGTGAACCCCCTCGCCATGAGGATCGGCGGCCGAAAGGTGGTGACCCTCGTGGTCGCCGGCCGACGAAGCGGCGTGCTCCACAGGGTCCCGCTCGTCGCCTTGGATTATGAGGGGGCGAAGTACCTTGTCTCGGCGCGGGGAGAGGCGGAGTGGGTGAAGAACCTCCGCCGGGCGGGGCGAGCCGATCTGGTCGAAGGCCGGCGCTCGCGCACCTTTTTTGCGAGCGAAGTGCCCACGGAGCGCCGGCCGCCCATAATCGCGGCCTATCGCGCCAAAGCCGGCCTGTCGGTGGCCGCGCTGTTCGAGAAGCTGCCAGACCACGAGGACCACCCCGTCTTCGAGCTTTGCTAATGCTCGCCGCGGGCGTCAAAGGCGAGTGTGGAGGAGTACAACTTTGACTCACATGGCCGTCGAGGGTCAGGGCTCCTGTATGTGCGCGAGTGCAACTCTGACTCATGAGGCGGACGGCTCGTTGCTCCGCCCAGCCGAAGTCGAGGAGTGTTCCTTGAGCCTGACTGCCCCCCTTCGGGACCCAACCGATTCACGATGTCGCTGATGCCGGACCACACTGCCCAGCGAGTCAGGCCGAAGGCAAGGTGGGCCTCCGACCGATCACCTTATTATGGGTACCGACCGCACTTGCACGGCCACGAGGGACCGGGCACCGGGCGAAGTGCCTCTTGGATACTGAAGGGGTCAGCGCGACCATAGCGGCGTCGTGCTCGGCCAGGAAGGTGACGTCGACCAGCCGGTCCGGGCTGGGAACATGGACGACTCTGCGTGCACCTTATCCACCAGGGCCGGCGCATCCGTCAGGGCCGGCGCCGATGCTTGTGCCGGGCCGCCGCCGAGCCGACGGTTGAAGGCTCGCACCATACTGTCCCTATTATCGTCCGGGCTGCCCGTGTGATCGGCGCTGCCGTGCCTGCTCGTCCACCATGAGCCGCGCAAAGACGCGACGCCCAGCCTGAGGGGGATAACCTTCCTCTAAAGGACTATAAGGAGATAGTAGTGCAGCACAAGGCCAAGACCGCTGGGCCCGCGGACCTGCTCAGCCCCTTGGAGGCTGAGGTCATGGCCGTCGTGTGGCGCCACCCCCGCCTGAACGTCGAGGACGCGACTGCCCTTGTCAACGCGAAGCGGGCCCGCAAGCTGTCCGAGCGCACGGTGGCCACGATCCTGCGCCGCCTCGACGCCAAAGGATA
>DAHWQF010000387.1 GCA_027334785.1 Acidimicrobiaceae bacterium | reverse complement strand
GTCATCCCGAGCCTGCGGGCTGACCTCGCTTTGGCGGCGCTGGAGATGGCGTCGTTTTCCAGGCGGGGACAAGACCTCTCCGGCCTCGTGGCCCACTCCGACCGAGGGGTGCAGTACTTGTCGGTCCGTTACACCGAGCGCCTCGCGCAAGAACAGGCCATAACTTCGGTCGGTTCTAAGGGTGATTCTTACGACAAGGCGGTTGCTTCATACTGCACTTCCTTTCTATGGTTGGATGGGAGCTCGCTTCGCGAGGCTGGAACCCATCTTTTTGACAAGCCAAGGGCTCCCTGGCGCTGGCGGCTCGAAGAGCCGTATGTTCTTGTCGTTTGCCTGGTGGGAGACGAGAAGGCCAGCACGGTCCCAGGCCTTGACAGTGGACGCGCTCACGCCGAGACGCTTGGCGAGCTCGGGGATGGTGAGCAGGCCCTTGGCCCGGAGCCGTTCAAGGTGGCTCGGCAGCCCGTTACAGCGTCGTAGGTGCAGCACGATCGAGGGCGTGAACGCCTGCCCGGTGCCCGACCGGTGGCCGGCTTGGTTGAGCAGCTTGGCGGTTTGGGCGTCGGTGTGGTGTTCGAGGAACCTGTCGAGAGCTGCCAATGTTGCGGGGTCGGTTTGGTGAGCTTGCCACCCAGTCGGAGGGACGGGGAGCGAGAGGCTCGTGGTCTTCCCGCCCCGGAAGCGGACATCGAGGCGGATCTTGTCGGTTTTGTTGATGGTGACGTCCTCAATTATGAGGCGGGCCATACGCTTGCGTTCCCGCTGAGGTGCGCTAGGGTCAGACCAAAGCCTCGGGAAGTCTGTAGCCAACGAGCGGATCCTGGCTTTTTGCTCTTCTGTGAAAGCAGCTTGGGCAGCGCTAGCCGCTCGCTCGTAGTCGTCTTGGGCGTCTCGAAGTTGGCGAAGCGCGTCGTTCCAGTCAGCTTCGAGGCTGTCGGCTACGAGGCGGTTGTCGGGGTCGACGGCTAGGTAGCGGCGTCTGGCCAGCTCTGCCCGGTGGCGGGCAGCCTCGACGTGGCTACGGCGCAGGGCGTCAGCCTCGTCGGCGCGTGCTTCTAGCTCGGCTTGGACCGTGAGGGCCACTTCGAGGGCTAGCGGTGTGACGGTCTCAAGGAGGAGCTGGCCGATGGCAGCGTCGATACTTGCGCCGGGCACACGGTGGCACACCGGTGTGCCGTCTCGGATAGCCGCTCGCATGCAGCGGTACTCGGGGACCTCGACGCCCGCTCGGAGGTGGTAGCCCACGGTCATCCGGCAACCGCAACGGCCACAGACAGCCAGCCCTTGGAGCAAAGCTGGGCCTTCCCGGGCGGGGCCCTTGGCTCTTTCGCTGCCGTGGGCTTGGGCGTTGGCAGCGAGGAGCTCCTGGTTCGCCTCGAAGGTCTCCCAGCTGATATAGCCAGGGTGAGCGTCGAGGATGAGCGACGTCCACTGGTTGCGGTGCAATTTCTCTATACGGAGCTTGCCGTCCGGGCCCTTGCGTTGGCGGAGCCGCCCGTACACGAACGCTCCGGCGTAGCGTGGGTTGTGCAATAGCCTGAGCACCCGGTCGTGGCGGAGGGGCGTCCAGGACAGCTCGCCTTTGTGAGGCCCGGTGCGTACGCGGGCTGGGAACCGGAGCCCTTCGGACCTGAACGTCTGGACGACGGCACGGGCTGAGCCGGCCCGGGCAAATGTTGCGAACAGGTGGCGTAGGGCGTGCTGCACACTGGCGTCGGGGTCGAGCACAACCTTGCCGGCCGGGTCGTACACGAGGCCGACTGGCAGGGCCATCGGGAGCTCGCCTCGGCGGGCCTTGGAGAGCTGGCCGCCACGCAGGCGGGCTCGGATGAAATGAAGCTCAGCCTCCGAGAGGGTGCCCTTGAGGCCGAGGAGCATCCTGTCGTTGAAATCGGACGGGTCGTAGAGGCCGTCCTCGTCGCAGATCAATGTGTCCGTGAGAGCGCAGATCTCCAACAACCTGTGCCAATCGGCATTGTTGCGCGCCAGCCGGCTGCACTCGAGGCCGAGCACGATGCCGGCCCGGCCCATGCTGACGTCGGCCACGAGGCGCTGGAACCCCTCCCGGTCTGCAGCGGAGGCACCGGAGTGGCCTTGGTCGACGTCGACCACGACGACCTGCTCGGGCGGCCAGCCGAGAGCGACCGCCCGTTGGCGCAAGTCGTACTGGCGGACGGTGGACTCGGTGTTGTTGAGCACCTGTCGCAGAGTGCTTTGCCGCACGTACAGATAAGCATTACGCGACAAGTGCGGTGCCCTCACCTTGGCGGCAGCTTCGGCGCTCATGGCTGCTCACCCCCGCGCAACGGCAAGGGCCATGGCCGCAAGGACGCTGACGACCGCTCCCCCGTCGGCCGGCTCACTGGAGGGCTGCTGGCCCGAGGGCACTGGCACAGGAGCGATGCCTCGGCTAGCACGCAACCAAGCTGCTGTCCCTTGCCGTTGGAAAAGCGCCAAGCCGAGGCCCCAACCAGAGGCCTGGCCTCCCAACGCATGAGCACGGAGCTGCTCGTAGCGCTCCACGTCGGCCCGGTCGCCGGCCCGCTCATCGCCGGCCGCCACTTTTGGGCCGCCCGTCCCGGGCGAGCGCCCGCTCGACCGAGCGCGGGTGCACCCGGACGCCAAAGTGCTCCTCGATCGCCCCGACCAGGTCGGCTGGTCGCAAAGTCGGGTCGGCTACCAGTTGCTGGCGTGCGAACGCCACCACTTCGGCTGACATCTTGTGCGCCCGGCGGGGCCCGGGGCGTGCCGGCACCAGGGCGGCCAGCCCACCAGCATCGAGCGCCGCAGCCGCCTCGTAGAACGACGGCCTCGAAAAGCCGAACTCGGCAGCAGAACGGCTAACGGTGCCGCCCTCGACACGCACCCTGCGCACCATCTCGTACTTGACCTGGACGAGGTCCCTCGCGTCCAAGAACTCCGAGCCGGAAAAGGCCGGGTCGCGTACCGCCTCGGGACGAGGGTTCAAGCTCCGTTCCTCCCGCAGAGCTGCCACCTTGGGGTCCTCACTGTGCTTTGCCATCTCCTCCCTCCTCGGGACTACAAGGCTGTAAGCTTCATTATGCCGCCACATGAGCGGCTTGTCAAGCACTCTGGTGCGAACGGTACTGATATAACAACTTGTTCAGCGGGTAAGAAGGGGTCAAGGCTCGCTCGCCTGCGCATGGGGAGAGCGGCATAATCCCGCTTACAGTGGCGGCGTAATCTGCTTCACACGTCGCTGTCAGGCAACCGGCCGGCTGAGGCGTCCAGGACGTCTGCCAAAGCAAGCAGGTCACCGGGCCGGAAGGCGCTCCGGCCTGCGGACAAACTGACGAACACGTCTGGCTCTGCGAGGTCGGTCCAGGCAGTCGGCAACGATTGCATCGTCCCGTCGTCGCCGAGGAAATAGGCACGGTCCTTCTTCCACGTACGCTGGACAGCCACAAAGGGGAACTCGCGGCCCGCCCAGGGGTGGAAGGGGTGGGTCACCCGGACAGTCTGCTGCTCACTAGGCCGATCAGGTGTAGTTGACGGTACGGGCCAACGCGCTCGCCGAAACGGTCAACGGCTTGTACAAAGCCGAGCTCGTGCACAACTTCGGCCCCTGGCGCGACGCCGCCCACCTAGAGGCACAAACGGCGGCCTGGGCAGCGTGGTGGAACAACGACCGGCTGCACTCTTTTTGCGGCTGGGTGCCCCCAGCCGAGGCCGAGGCGGCCTTCTGGGCAGCACAGGTGAACACCTACGAGAAGGCGGCGTAACAGGGCGAGAAGGCGGCGTAACAGGGCGAGAAGGCGGCGTAACAGGGCCCAGGGCACAGGCACCCTCCGGCAGGGCGCCTGAAGCCCTTCTTGGAGCTGAGGGCCCTTTACACCCAAAACGAGACCAGGCAGGGCGCGCGGTACCCAAACGCGTGTTCATACACAAAGAAAGGCACGAATGTTGGTCGCGCGCTTCCACGCGCTTCTGCTATAAAGGA
>DAHWQF010000386.1 GCA_027334785.1 Acidimicrobiaceae bacterium | reverse complement strand
CCTCGACGCCCCGGTGCACACGGTCGAGGGCAAATACCAGGGGCGGCCGTGGACAGATTGGACCCGCGGTTTCCAGTACGGCTCGGCGCTGCTCCATTTCGACGCCACGGGTGAAGAGCGCTTCCTCGAACTGGGACGGGTGGCCACGGTCGCCAGCATGGGGCCGCACCTCACAGATTTCGGTGTGCACGACCACGGATTCAACGTCGTGAGCACTTACGGCAACCTGTGGCGGCTCATGGCCGAGGGAAGGGTTTCCGAGGACCCGGGTGCGGGCCTGCTCTACGAACAGGCCCTCCAGGTGAGCGGCGCAGTGCAGGCCCGGCGCTGGACGGCGCTCGGGCCGGGGAGCGGGTTCATTTACTCTTTCAACGGCCCGCATTCACTTTTTATCGACACGGTGCGGACGCTGCGTTGCCTCGCGCTGGCCCACCTGCTCGGCCAAGCGCTCCGGGACGAAGCCGGGCGAGAGGTTTCCTTGCTGGAGCGGCTGAAACAGCACCTCTTGGTGACCGCCCGGCACAACGTCTACTACGGCGAGGGGCGCGACATCTACGACGTGCGGGGCAGGGTGGCCCACGAGGCCCTGTTCAACACCCTCGACGGGAGTTACCGGGCGGCGAGCACTCAGCAAGGCTACTCGCCGTTCTCGACTTGGACGAGGGGGCTGGCGTGGGCGGTGTGCGGCTTTGCCGAGCAACTTGAGTACCTCCGCTTCATCGGCGACGAACAGCTGGTCCCGCAGGTGCTCGAGGCGGCCAAGGCGACTTGTGACTTCTATATCGACGTGGCGAGCGCGGCAGACGGGGTGCCCTACTGGGACACCGGCGCCCCAGGCCTGCAAAACCTGGGGGACTGGGGCTCCCGGGTGGCAGAGCCGTTCAACCGCTACGAGCCCGTCGATTCCTCGGCGGCCGCCATTGCCGCTCAGGGCCTGGTGCGCCTCGGCGTCTACCTCGACGACACTCGTTATTTGGCCGCCGGGCTCACGGTGGCCCGCACCCTCTTTCAGGCGCCCTACCTGAGCGCGGACGAGGCCCACGAGGGGCTCCTCCTCCATAGCGTGTACCACCGGCCCCACGGCTGGGATTACGTCCCTCCAGGACGAGCGGTCCCTTGCGGCGAGGCGACGATGTGGGGTGACTACCACGCCCGTGAACTGGCGCTGTGCGTGGGCCGCCTGGCGAGAGCGGAGCTGCTCCCGGTGTTTTTCGGCCCCCCACGGCCTGCGGCTGGCGCCGGCGAACAGGCACGCCAGGTGGGGTACCCGGGGTGAGGGCCGAGCGGTGAAGGTGGCCCTCGTTACAGGTGGCACGCGCGGTATCGGTTTCGGTATTGCCTCTCGACTGGCCGCCGAGCGCTTCGACTTGGCCGTTTGTGGTTTGCGGGCGCGGGATGAGGTGGCCGGAGTGCTCCAGGGGCTCGAGGCCGCTGGTACCAAAGTGCTTTACGTCCAAGCCGATATCGGCGCTCGCGAGGCGCGCGAAAAACTCGTAAGGGCGGTGCGCTCCGAGTTCGGGCGCCTCAATGTCTTGGTCAACAACGCCGGCATGGCCCCCCGCCGGCGGGCCGACATCCTGGAGGCCAGCGAAGAGAGCTTCGAGGAGGTTGTGAGGGCTAACCTGCAGGGCCCTTACTTCCTCACCCAGGCCTGCGCGCGCTGGATGATCGAGCAGCGTAAAGAAAACCCCGACTGGCAAGGCAGCGTAGTCAACGTCTCTTCTATGTCGGCCACTTTTGCATCGACCAACCGGGGCGAGTACTGCATCTCCAAGGCGGGCTTGTCGATGGCGACCAAGCTCTGGGCGGCTCGCCTGGGCGAGTTCGGCATCCCGGTCTACGAGGTGTCGCCGGGGATCGTGAAGACCGACATGACCGCGCCGGTCGAGGCAAAGTACGACGAGCTGATCGAGGGCGGCCTAACGATCGAGCGGCGCTGGGGCACGGCTGAGGATGTGGGGCGGGCTGTGGCCGCCCTGGTTCGAGGTGACCTCCCCTACTCGACGGGCAACGTGGTCCACGTGGACGGCGGCCTCGGCGTCCCCAGGCTCTAGCTCCCGCACGGGTGCCAAGGGGGGCGCCGGTGGCACCGAGGCTGGTACGCACCCTGGAAAGCCATTGTCTCTCGGGCCGCTGCCCGTAAGCTTTGCCGCCATGGGTGACAGGTTTGCCGGCATGGGGCGAAAACAAGCGAGGCGGGGGCGATGAGCGCGCCCGCGGCGGGAAAGGGCCCCCTCACGTTGATGGCGGTCCATGCCCACCCAGACGACGAGGCCATCGGCACCGGGGGCACGCTCGCCCGCTACTCGGCTGAAGGGGTGCGTACCGTGCTCGTCACCTGCACCAACGGCGAGCAGGGTGACGACCGCGGAGGGCTGAAGCCAGGTGAAGACGGCCACGACCGAGCCCAGGTGGCCGAGCG
Organism: Acidimicrobiaceae bacterium; assembly: GCA_027334785.1. Taxonomy (GTDB): domain Bacteria; phylum Actinomycetota; class Acidimicrobiia; order Acidimicrobiales; family Palsa-688; genus JAJZYO01. The sequence goes on along the minus strand of DAHWQF010000386.1, from coordinate 1,574 downwards.
CCGTCTCGCCGAACTGCGGCGCTCGGCCGAGTTGCTCGGGGTGGGGCGACTCGAGTTGCTCGGCTACCGGGACTCGGGGATGATGGGCTGGCCCCAGAACGACGCCCCCGACGCCTTCTGGCACGTCGACGTCCACGCCGCCGCGGCACGGCTCGGGGCGCTGATGGAGCGGTACCGCCCCCAGGTGGTGGTCACCTACGACGCCAACGGCTTCTACGGCCACCCCGACCACATCCAGGCCCACCGGGCGACGGTAGCCGCGGCCGAGGCCACGGGCATCCCCGAAAAGCTGTACTACTTGGCTTTCCCGCGCTCTGCCTTTGCGGACTTGCGCCGGCGGCTCGAGGAGGCCGGCATCGACGCGGAGGAGCTCGGTCTTTCGGGTGACTTCGGCGTCCCCGACGATGTCGTCACGACGACGGTCGACGTTTCTGGCTATGTGGCGCGCAAGCGCCAAGCCCTGTTTGCGCACGAGAGCCAGTCCCGTAATTTCGGCTTTTTCACCAAGTTGCCCGACGAGGTCGTGGCCCTCGGGCTGTCGCGCGAGTGGTTCACTCTCCGGGCCGCGCCGGCCGGCCTCGCAGGTGAGGAGGATCTCTTCGCCGGCCTGCGCTGAGGCCACGGGTGGCGCGCTTGGCCGGCTTTGGTCACTGGAAGCCGAGCCGCTGCAGTAAGCGGTCAGCCGCGAGACGGTCTTTTTCCTGCACGCCCCGGTCGGTGGAGCGCCGTTCTGCCACCTCGGGGAGGTGCGCCAGGAGCTCGTCGACCGAGAAGTGGCGAAGAAACGAAGTGAGCAAGGACGAGCGCACCACGGCCGCCCACCACGCTTGGCCAAAGCGGCCGGCGGTGGCCAGGACGAGCCAGGTGTTGGCCACGTCCGCCATGGGGGCGCCCCGTCTGGCGTTGCGCCAGTCGATGACCACGGGCCCATGCTCGGTCATGATCACGTTGGAGAGGTGCAGGTCGAGGTGCAAGACGGCGTCGCCAGGGCCCAGGGAGTCAGGCATCCAGCTCGGTGCTTCGATCAGGTGGAGCTGTTGGAGCATGTCCGCCAGGACGCCGCCGAGCTGGTGTGCTCGCCAGGGCTGGTGTAGCAGCACCTTTAGCATCGTCGGCCCCGTGACGCGCTCCATGACGAGGTCTGGGCCGTCGGCGGCGAACACCTGGGGCACCGGGTACCCGTGCTCGAAGACGTGGCGCATTACTTTGGCTTCGTAGCTCGCATCGTAGCCGTCGAGCTTGTAACGGCGAAGTACCCTGCCAGGCCCCGCGTCGAACACGTCCGCCGTGCGCCCCACGCCGACTACCGCTCCTAGTGGTTGACTAGCCACGCATTCCACCCATGCAAGGCATTTGCCTGAAGCGTAGCTGAACGGTTGAAAGACGAGACATTACGAGAGCCCCTGGGCCGTCTTGCGGCAGAGGTGCGCGAGGATGGGGAGCCGTGCGCATCGTCGAGCACGGGACGCCTACATAACGAGGCCTGCATAACGTCCCATTGTCAATGGCCAGTTCACGCGCCCCACTGGTGGCCAAGTAAAACGCCCCACCCCAGGAGTCAGTTGGGGGACCAC
>DAHWQF010000385.1 GCA_027334785.1 Acidimicrobiaceae bacterium | reverse complement strand
CCATCCTGCTTGCTTCCTTCACGCCGTGCCCTCAACCACCACCCCTGCATGAGAGAGTAAGTTGCACCGCCTGGGCTGCCCGTAAGGTGTCGGCCTAGTCGCCGCTCAACGTAGTGCTGCGCTACTGTTAGAACCGAGGTCACGATCAAGTACCACAGCGACGCGACCACAAGCAGCGGTATCGTTTGAAACGTACGCGTATAGATGATCGTAACCGACTGTAGTAGCTCCTCGAGAGTGATAACGCTCGCGAGCGAACTCGCCTTCAACATTCCAATGGTTTCGTTCCCGATTGGTGGAACGATGATCCGCATAGCCTGCGGCTGCACGATGCGCCAGAAGATTTGCTGCCTGCTCATCCCAAGCGCTAGGCCGGCCTCGGTTTGACCCCGTGGCACCGACATAAGCCCAGCTCGAACCACCTCTGCAGTGTAGGCTGCCTGGGACAGCCCCAACCCCAGGAGCGCTGCCGTCAGGGGACTAATCGCCGAGTTCGTTGACACGTGAAACAGTACTGGTCCGAACGGAACCCCAACTCGTATTGAAGGGTACAGCGTGGCGAGATTGTACCAAAACACCAATTGCACGAGCGGCGGCACGCCCCGAAATACGTAGATGTAAGCAGCGGCTATCCATGACACTAGTGCCACGCCCGATCGGCGCATGAGCGCCAAAATCGTACCCAGTACGATTCCTATCAGCATCGCAAGCGCCGTAAGTTCGAGTGTCAGCAGGAGGCCAGCAAGTACCTCCCCGTTGAGAAAGTAATGGCCGACAATGGCCCACTGAAAATTTTGGTTGGTGGCGAGCGCGAAAAGAATATATACGGCCAGGACGATCACTGTTGCCGTGGCAACCCACCTGCCCGGGCGACGCCGAATAGCCACTCGCAAGTGCTCTGTGCCTTGCAAAGCGGCATTACTCATCGCAGAACCGATTTCCGACATCGCTTGCTGTTCCGGGCTCGCGTGCTACTTTGGTGCTACTTAACCCTACGAACTCGGCAAATCCGTCTGGTAGGCATTGGGGTCGTTCACGACAACGTGGCCAATCGCGTCGAAGGTCGCACCCCAAACAGTGAGAAGCTTCATATATGCACCGTCGGACATTAAGTGTTGTACAGCTGCCTTAATCGCTGGCGTCAAACCAATGCCCTTCTCTACACCGATCCCCACTGTATACCCGAAGTCGGGCAGCACGTTTTTTAGCGTCTCAGTCTTACCGGAAGAGTTTTTTGCCAAGTACGCTGCGACCGCGACCTCTACGGGTGCTGCATCCGCGCGACCATTTTCGACTGCGAGCGCTTGCGCAGCGCTTGTCTGGTAGAAGTCGAGCGTGATTGCCGGCTTTCCATCCGCAGTGCAGGTCTTTGAGTACCCTTGAATGATTGGGACTTCTCCTGTTCCGACAACGAGTGCGACTGACTTGCCACACATGTCGGTCGGGCTGATTCCCGAAGGATTCCCCTTTTGAGTCAGCAGCGTGTCGGAACCCTTGAGGTAGTCGACAAAGTCGATGGACTCTTCCCGAATGGGCAGGTCGCCTAGCTGGTCGAGACCAATTTGGTAGCGGCCGTTCTTTATGCTGGGAATGAGCGAGGGGAAGCCAACTTGGTTAAAAACGACTCTTAGCCCTAGTTCTTTACCTATCTCCTCCAGCAGCTCGGGCTCAATGCCGGTCGCTTGCCCGCTGGCCGTCTTGAAGGTGTAGGGCGGAAAGTCGAGGCCTGTCGCGACCTCCAGCACGCCCTTCTTTTGTATAGCTTGGGGTACTAACGCTCGTAGAGAGCTAACTACCCCGGGCTTCGTCGAAGTCGTGGTCGACGAGCCTCCACATGCCGTGAGGGCGGCACTGAGTGCTAGTCCCGCCGCGAGGGATCCGATCATGATCCGCGCCATGTTGCTCCTCCCGTGTGTTCACCGGCATTCGTGTCATATACCGGTGGTTCTAATGACTCTTACCGGTTTTGTAGTCCCTTCGTCCCCGTGCTGACTGAGAATTGTGAGTAGCCAGTGCTTAATTGAGCCGTCGCGCGCGGCTGAGCAAGGAGAGCCTCGCGTAGGGCGGTATGAGACTTCTCTATCTGAGCGATGGAGATTGCTTTTGCTGCGTCGGCGTCCCGGGCAACGACGGCCGCTAGTAGCGAGTCGTGGTCGGCGAACAGATGATCATTGAAGCCGTCTAGGGTCAGAGCGTAATTGAACACCCTGTACAGGTGTTTGTGGATGTCTGCAACTACGTGGTGCAGATATTCATTCGGACACCCAGCTATGAGGGCTGCGTGTACGGAGTTGTGACTGTGGACTTTCTGCGATGCGAGGTTTGCCCCATCTGATTTGGGCGCCCCGCGCGACTCGGAAACAAGGTCTAGGACCTTCGGCCCGAGTATGCGTGCGCTAGCAGCAATTGCAGTCGGTTCAAGCAGAATCCGGACTTCGATGAGCTCGTCGAGCTCTGTGGGGTTGATTTCCGTAACCACGTACCCGTAGCGGGGCACCGCGGTGACGAGCCGCTCGCGTACGAGTCTGGCCAGGGCCTCCCTCGTAGGTGTGCGTCCCGTGTGGAGCATGGTCGCCACGCCAGCCTCAGTTAGGACAGTGCCCGGGGGGATGGTACAGGTCACGATGCGCTCAAGGATCTGCTCATACGTAGAGTTAGCTACGGTCGAAATCGGCGCCGGCCTGATAGACATGGCACCACCATGGCATGGGCACAACACCGCACTGTAGCGCTCTTGTCTGGACGTGTCAAGGGCCCGTTTTGGCTCTGCATGCATCCCAAGTTTCGGCGCTAGAGCTGAGGTGCGGGGAAGAGAGGGGATCGGCTGCGCCGGCGCTGCCAGTACCTGGCCCAGGTGCCGATCTGCTTGAGGATCCTCGGGGCCAGCAGGTGGTGCGCTCCCAGCCGGTACCAGGAGGCGCCCGGAGCATCCAGACGGCGGCCAACGTGTCGGCCATCGCCTTCTCAATCGCCCCCGAGGCCTTGGTGCCGTGAACCACCTAGTTGCCGATCCCCTGGAGGATGGCCCGGACCTACTCCATCTCCAGCGCCAGCCGCTGCTGGCGGGCGAGATCGGCGCCAGCCGCCTCCCGGCACTCGGCGAGCGCCGCCGGCCGCTTGTCCACCTCGCCCTCCCGGGCCAAATTCAGCACCGGCGGCAGCGACACCTCAGCCGGTTTCATCCCGGGCACCTGAGCCAGCCTGTGCCCCAGATGCCAAAGGGCCAAGAAGGCCACCGCAGTGGGGAAGTAGGCTCGCTGCAGCCGCCGCAGCGCCGAGCTCCCGTCACTCACGAACCACCACTCCTGAGCCCGGAACGCCCCCTTCTGGGCCGCCAGGATCACCAGCTTCTCCCCGAAGCGGGCCGGAATCTCCACCCCGCCGTAGGTGCGCTTGCCGAGCAGGACCCGCCGCCCCTTGGACACCGTCGCCACCCCCGAGTACGCGGTCCCTGCCTTGGCCTCCATCTCGTCCCGCGTAGCCCGGTCGTTCACGAAGGTCCCCTCCGCATGCACCACCACCCGCTCCGGCCAGGGGCCCGGCTTCGCCAGCACTTGCCGCTTCCCAAGGCCGAAAAGCGCCTCCCGCTGCTCCTCCAGCGATCGACCCACCGGCTCCCTCTCCCGCTGGGCCAGCCGGTGAACTTGGCCATGCCTGACTTCCACTCCCACAAGATGCTTGGTGGTCCCGGCCGCCATGGCCCACGAGATCTCGGTGGCCAACCACACCGCCGGCTCGGCTACCGCCTTCGCGACCACCGGGCCTAACTTCTCCGGAAGCTTCCTCACCAGCTCCGCCTCAAACTGCTCCAGAGTCCTGCTGCCGATCACCGAAATTCCTCACTTTGGATCACCGAAATTCCCCAGGCCCGCGGAGCTGCCCGAGGGGGGTGGGCGAAGTCTAGCGCACGGCCATAGGCGGCACCTCCGGAGAGCTGGGACCCGGATTCAGCGTGTGGGCGGCCCGGACTGGGGGTGTGGCCCAAAAACGTGCCACTGTGCGGGCCG
>DAHWQF010000384.1 GCA_027334785.1 Acidimicrobiaceae bacterium | reverse complement strand
GCCGCGCCACGGCGTCACCGTGCTCCGGGCCCTGGCCGGTGAGGCCGAAATCTCCAACGTTGTTGACCACCTGCAAAGGCTCGCCGGCTCGGAGGCACCTCCGCCGTACCAACTAGGTGGGCTCGCCACCACGTGGCCGCGCTTGTCCCGTACGGCTAGCTCAGGCGAGGTCCGTAGCGTCCTCGCTACCTCACCCTGGGGTGACCCCGGCGGTAGCACCCCCGACGAGGTGGGGATGTCGATGCGCGCCTCCCTCTACGACCGGCTAGTCGGCACCCCCCTGCGACGGCACCTTGGGCCGCCGGCGCCACACTGCTCCTCGTGGCCCGAGAGGTGCTCGGCGAACGCCGTGGGCTTCCAAGCCCTGCCCGGCTCTGGGCTTCACGGGTTATCGGGACGGCCGCCCTGCCGGCGCCGACCGTGGCCGAACTCAGGGCTTCGGCCCCTGCCGACGCGCGGTGGGTGCTCGCCGGCCTCACCCAGGCATCAGAGCTTTGGAAAGCCGAAGCACGCTGGTGGGCCAGGGTGGGGCGCGAGGCGTCGAGCCTCTCGAGGAAGGCGACTCCAGGCGTCAAAACGCTGATCGGGGCCGTGGCATTGATGGCCCGCGACGCTTGGCAAGTGCGCTTCGCGTTGGAGCTGGCAGATCTTGGGGGCCGGCCGCTGGAGATCCTCGATGAGGTGGAGTGACGTCCTGCGCCCCGTCGGCATGCAGCGGGTCGCCCTCTTGGCGCCGGCGGAACGGCTCCGCGACCTGCTGGTCCAAGTGGCCAACGAGGGGACCGTCGACTTCGACGAAGACGGTCCGAGGCCGGCGGGGCCAATGGGGACCACGCCGGCCGCGACCAGGTTGCAGCGGCTGGCGGCCGCGGGCGCGTTGGCGTCCCTGGCCCTGCAACCCCCCGACCTGGACCAGTGTGAGCAAGCCGGTCACGTCGGCCTGATCGCTGGGGAGGCCCAACTGGAGGGCCGGGCAGCGGAAGCGGTAACCCGGAGGAGCGTCTGCGCTCTGGCTGGTTGGGTGCCCGCCGGCGGTCTCCGCCACTTGACCGAGCGGGTGTCGGGCATGGGTGGCGCCGTCGTACCGATGAGCGCCCCGCCCGGCGCCGAGCCACCGACACTTCTCTCCCAAGAAGGGCCGGCCCGGGAGTTCGCACCACTCGTCGAGACCTACGGCACCGTCCCTTACGCCGATCTGGACCCTTCGTTGCTCGCCGGCACCGCCTACGTGCTGATGTTCGGGATAATGTTCGCCGACGTGGGGCACGGCGCCCTTGTGCTGCTCGCGGCGGCAGCCATCCGGCGGGGGTGCTGGAGGGTCTTGTCGCGGCTGCGCCCCGTATGGCTGTTCCTCGCGGCCGCCGGGCTGTCCAGCATGGTCTTCGGCGTGCTGTACGGAGAGTTCTTCGGCCCGACGCGGGCCATACCGGTGTTCTGGCTCGCCCCGCTCGACCATCCAGTGCCACTTCTCGGTGCCGGAGCCGTCTTTTTGGCGGGTGCGTACGCGCTCGGCAGCATAAACCGCTTCCGCGAAGGCGGCTGGCGCTTGGCGGTTTATGCACCCTCGGGTCTTGCTGACGGCGGACTCTTCCTTGGTCTCGGCGCCGTGGCCGGCGCGGTGTACTTCGGGTTCACCTGGTTGGCATTTATCGGTGGGGCCATAACGGTGACCGGGGTAACGGTCGCCTACATCGGGCTGTTCGCCTCTGCCGGCGGTGGCGCGGTCGGCGCAGCACAGGCCGGTGGCGAACTTTTCGACATGGTGGCGCGGCTCTTCTCAAACCTGGTCAGCTTCGCCCGGTTGGCGGCATTCGGGCTCACCCACGCTGCCCTTGGCCAGATCGTCTGGGAGGCGGCCAGCGGCCTCGCCAATCGCGCAATCGCGGTGCCATCGGGGTCGGCGGCGGCGCGCTTGTCTTCGTCGCCGGTAACGCACTGACCTTCGGGCTGGAAGGGCTGGTTGCCGGGATCCAGGCCTTGCGTCTTGAGTACTACGAGCTCTTCTCGAGGATCTTCGACACCCTGGGACGGCCGTACCGGCCTTGGCACGTCCCGCTCAAGCATTGGAGGTGCCATGTTGACTTGGATTGCCTGCCTATCAGCATTGCTGGGGGCCGTCGTCGTCTCCCGCTGGCTGTTGCGTAAGAACGGCCGGCGCCTTTTGCGGTTCTTCCTCGTGGTCAACGGCTTGCTCATGCTGGGGGCAGCGGACCGTCGTGGACGCCGGGGCGCCGCTTTGCACGCACGGCCGCTCTGCAGCCCGAGCAGCCGACCAAGTCAAGGAGGAAGAACGGGCTGGCCCTCCATTGTGAGCAATGGCCCAGGGCGCGGAGAAGACGGTTTGGCCGGCGGTTCGGGCGCTGTAGACCCCGGCCGACGCGTGACGAGCCCACTAAGACCAAGCGCGCGCCCCCGAGGCTGTGGTTTATGCCGACCAAAGGGCGGCCAGCCCGGCGCCAAGGCCGATCGAGCAGAGGCTGGCGCTCGTGGTGGCGGCCGACGGGGAGAGGCAGACGGCGGGAGCAACTACCCATAGTGCCCTTCCTATTTCCAGGTAAAAGCCGTCTGCATAACAGGTGCGTATCGCGCTCCCTTAATGTTTGACAATTAGCCCCGCAGAGACAGGCTGCGACCCGTCGCGCGAACAGTTATCCAGCGTCTAGCCCGCGCGCGCCCCCGTCCGGGGCGGTCCGCCGGTTACACCACCCCGGCCCTGAGCAGGTCTGGTCGTCTGTCAATGTCCGTCGATGACCGCCAAAACAGCGTTCGGGACGCTGAGGCCGCGGGTTCAAATCCCGCCTTCCCGACCAGGTCAGAGGGGGTGCGCCCCCGTTGAGGGGGTTTTTCATGGCGCATCTATGGCACATCCGCCCAGAAGCGTGTCGTCCCGGCGCCGAAACCCATCGGGCAGTCTGAACACTCTGCGCGTTGCACGGCACTTCTTGCTCGTGGTTCGAAGCCCTCGAAGACCGTCCAATCCCACCGGATCCTCACGTAGCGTGGGCCTCCCCGTCCGCTGTACTGCGCTCTCGCCCCTTCATGAGCCGGCCTGCCATCTTCGCTAGGGGCGCGGCCAGGGTGAGCGACGTCCTCGAACGGTTCTGGGCCGGCGACGACCTGGACAGCCTCGCCGAGGACTTCGGCGTCCCCCGGGCCGAGCTGGAGGACGTCGTCCGTGTCGCATCCCGACGCGCTGTCTGAACTCTTTCTCGGCCGCAGCCTGGGGCGCATCCAGGTCCCTCGTTTCCTGCGCGCCGCAGGACTGCGGCTCACGACCCTCGCCGAACGCTATGGGGTCCTGGCCGACGAGAGTGTCAGCGATGTCACCTGGGTGAGTGATGCCGGCGACCGCCGGGAAGCCGTCTTGATGAAAGACGCCCGGGTGCGCTACAACCCGGCCGAGAAGCAGGCACTGCCGGACTCCCGGGTGAGGGCTCTCTGCCCGCCGAGCATGGCGCCAGCAATTATGGTGCAGCTCCAACTCGATCACCTCGGTGGCATCACTTATGCCTGCCAGGAGCATGAGCTGGGCATGTTCGTCGCGACCCGTGGCGGGGCCCGCAGAATGGTCGCGTGAAAGAGCTGCTCTCACAACTCGGCCCTCTGGTGCGTCGTTGGCTAGCGCAGCTCCAGGCAACACAGCCAACCGTTTTCATCCTCGCGGACGAACCGCAGCAGCCGTATAGACCGGACCACCTTGAGGCTGGCCCTGAGCCGGCGCCTGCGGCGCCGGCAGCCAAAGAGGCTGGTCAAGGTCAGGGCTGTGAGAACTTCCTCTACAAGCATCAAGTATCAAGGCGTAGGGTACAAGCCATCTTGTCATTCAGCTTGACAAGTGGTGCGGCAACCGTCAAACGGCGTCCTGGTTTGTCGACCTACACCGACGAGAACTTCTCGACCTCGACCCTCCCTATCAGCGGTGTAGCGTCTGGAACCAGCGCTACCGGGAAGACTTCGTGGAAACGATACTCCTCGGCTACCGTGCTCGATCCATATTTGTTCACGAAGACATCGATGAA
>DAHWQF010000383.1 GCA_027334785.1 Acidimicrobiaceae bacterium | reverse complement strand
GGCCAGGTGTTCTCCTTCGATGCGCCGTCGCTCGGCAGTGTCCACGTCCACCCGGGCGGCTGGGGCCAGTACCCGGCAGCCGTCGGCATCGCCGCTGCCCCAAGCGGTAAGGGCTACTACGTCCTGCGGGCCAACGGCAGGGTGGTCGCCTTCGGTGCGCCCTCATATGGCGGGCTGGCCCGGCATATCCACTACGGCGCCACCGCACCCGTCGTGGCGACAGGCATCGCCGTGGACCCTGCGACGGGGGGGTACTACGTACTGACATCGGTCGGTGGCGTTCATGCCTTCCACGCGCCCTGGCGTGGGAGCCCCTACCGACGGGGCGGGCCATGGGCCAAAGTCCAGGCGGCGGGCATCAGTGTTAGCCCTGATGGTAAGGCCTACGTAGTGGTGGGCGCGGACGGGAGGGTCGCCAGCTTCGGAGAGCCGCGCAAGGGCCGGGTCGTGCCTGCCCTTGCACCGGGGGCCTCGGCCACCGGTATCGCTTTCGACCCAGCCACCGGCGGCTTCTGGGAGGCCATCGACTTCACGCCCCTCGGCGGCTACCTCGACCCCCTGCGCGCGGTGCGGTCGCTGGTGCCTCAAGAGGTAGACCAGGGCGTCGACTATTGCGCTTCGGGGCCGGTGTACGCCATCGGCCAAGGCATGGTCCTGAACACCGTCAACCCGGGGTGGCCGGGGGGAGCTTTTATCAGTTACCGCCTCAGGGGTGGGCCGGCCCGAGACTTGGTGGTTTACGTGGCTGAGAACGTGACCCCCATGGTGCATGTAGGCGAACCCGTGGGACCAGCCACCGTGCTCGGCTGGGTCCACGACGCCGGCACCTGCCTGGAAACGGGTTGGGCCGACCTGAGCGACCCCGCACAGCGAGCAGCGGCCTGGACCGAGTACACGGGGAAGAACTCGACAGCCTACGGCCGCAATTTCAGCTCCCTGCTTGCCGCGCTCGGCGCTCGCCCCGGGTTGGTGCAACCAGACGGCGCCCCGGGCGCCCTGCCGGCCACCTGGCCGCGCTGGTGACCCAGAGACTAGCGGCCACCCCACCCTCGCCCCGGTGCGAAAAGAGCGCGGCACCGTAACAAGAAAGTCCCCTCGAAGCCGGACCAGGACATGCCGTAACCAAGGGCATCGTGGTCGAGCGATTCATGGGCGTCCCAGTCAGTCCCACCACTTAGCGACTTAGCGCTCGTCGAGACCATTCACCTTTGCGCAAGGTTTGTTCAATTAGCCTCGAACTGGTGGGCGGTATGGCAAGTAGCGGGCGCGCACCGGCGCGCTCCCGCCGAGGAGGACAGGGGCGAGGAAGACAGGGGCGACGAAGACAGGGGCGACAGAGCTGGCGAGCGGCCGCCGTCGGCGTGGCTGTCCTCGCTGCGGTGATCGTGGGGGTGTGGTCCGCCGGCGGTTCGGGGGCCAACGCCGGCGCGCGCGAACCGGCGCGCGCACACGAACGTCGAGCCGCGGCGGCGAGCCACCCCCGGTACTCCCAAACCACCCTGGGTGCCCAGACGGCAAACGGAGCCCTACCAGCCGCCATGGCCGGGCTCTTCCCCTGGCAGTTGCAGCAGCCCATCAGCAGGGAGGCGATCCTGCCCGAGGGCCCGCCGGGCACGTTGGTCCTCGTCGGCGGCCTTTTGGCGACCGGCACGTCCGAGACGGGCGCCTACCGGCTCGACACTTCGACGGGCCAGCTCTCGGCCATCGGCAACCTGGCCTCGCCCACCCATGACGCGGCAGCCGTCGTGCTCGGCGGGACGGGTCTTCTCTTCGGCGGGGGCGACACGGCCCCCTCAGCTGTGGCGCAGGGCATGAGCCCGGCAGGCGCCTCGAGCCAACTGGCCCCCCTCCCCCAACCACGCGCGGACGCGGCGGGCGTCGTGGACGGCGGCGTCGCCTACATCGTGGGGGGCTACAGCGGGCTCAGCTTCGAACCCCACGTGCTCGCCACCACCACCGGCCATGGGTACCGCTGGGCAGCCACACTGCCGGTCCCGGTCCGCTACCCGGCCGTTGCGTCGGTGGACGGGCTCATCTATGTGTTCGGAGGCCTGACGACGGCCGGCAGCCCGGTGCGAGCCATCCAGGTGGTCAACCCCGTCAAAGGGACGGCCAAGGTGGTAGGCGAGCTGCCCTTCGGCTTGGCTGGGGCCTCGGCTGGGACTCTTAATGGCGTCATTTACCTGGCCGGCGGCTCGAGCGCGACAGGCGCCCAGGCGACGTCACAGCCTGTGAACGACGTCTTCGCCTTCGACACCGCCAGCCGCTCGGTGCTGCGGGCTGGCTCGCTTCCGGTGGCCGTGGCATACGCGGGCACGGCCGTCTCCGGCAACCGCCTCTACCTGGTAGGCGGCGAGGGGGCCGGTGGCGCGCCCATCTCCGGCGTCCAGTTCGTAAGACCGGACCGGCGTTTCGGGACAGCGGGCTCACCCGGGGCCGGCTCCCCCTATTACGGCTACAAGCTGCTCATTGCCGACCGCGGCAACGACCGCCTCCTCGTCCTGAACGACACGGGCCAGATCATATGGAGGTACCCGTCGAACAACGCCCCTCCACCGCCAACCGGCTTTTACTACCCCGACGACGCCTTTTTCATCCGGCATGGCACAGCCATCATCTCCAACCAGGAAGCGAACGACACGATTGTGGAGATCGCGTACCCTTCGGGGCGGGTCCTTTGGGATTACGGCCACCCTCGCACACCCGGCACCGCGCCCGGTTACCTCCACAACCCAGACGACGCCTACCTCTTACGCAACGGCGACGTGACGGTCGCCGACCCGATGAACTGCCGTGTCCTCATCATCGACCCCGCCACCAAGACCGTCCTCCACCAGATCGGCACCAACGGCGTGTGCGCTCACAACCCCCCTTACGACCTTGGCTCGCCCAACGGCGACACGCCACTGACAGATGGCAACCTGCTGATATCGGAGATCGACGGGACCTGGATCGACGAGTACACGACGACGGGCAAGCTCATCTGGACCGTTCACCTACCGATCACCTACCCGTCGGACCCCCAGCAGATCGGCCCCGACCGCTACCTGGTCGCGGACTACCGGTACCCGGGCGCCATCGTCGAGTTCAACCGGGCCGGACAGGTCCTCTACCGCTACCAACCGAGAACGGGGACGGGCCAGCTCAACGACCCCTCGCTCGTCGAGTTGCTGCCAAGCGGTGTGTTCATGCTAAACGACGACCACAACGACCGCATGGTCGCCATCGACCCCTCGACAGGCGCCATAGTGTGGCAGTACGGCCACACGGGCGTCCCCGGCAGGGCGCCCGGCTACCTCAACAGACCGGACGGCTTCGACATCCTCGGGCCAGGCGGCTCCACGCCTACCCACCCGGCGACCGGCTGAGCCCACCGCCAAGCCCTGCCAATCCCTCCCCCCGAGATCATCCAGGCCGCTCGATCTGCTTGGTGGCCACCATCAGGCGGTTGTATACGTTGATCGTCGCGATCGCGACCATAAGCGCGGCAAGCTGCGGTTCGCTGTAATGCCGGGCGGCCTCATCCCAGACCTTCGTCTGGAACCGGGTCCCCACAGTCGGCGAGGCGGGCGGTGGTTTCGGTGAGCGCGCGCGCGGCGCGCTCTGCGTCGTTGAATTACGGGGTCTCGCGCCACGCCGCGGCCGTGTGGATGCGCTCGCTGCTCTCGCCCGTCTGGGCGAGCACGCGGGTGTGGATGTCCACGCAGACGCTGCAGTGGGGTCTGCCCGATTGGCGGTAGATCGGTGAGCAGTCTGTCCAGGTCTCGCCGGTTCCCGGCGGCGAGGGCGCGCTCGGTCCGATCCCCGAACTCGTCGAGGTCCAAGCGGCCGGCTCGGAGGTGTTCACCGAGCTTGTCGACAACGGCGTGACGTTCGGCGTCCGAAGCCCGAACGTCACGGTTCCCAGTGCCTCTGTCCGGTTCTTCGTCCCACCCCGAGTGCTCGTAGTGCAGTCGGCCGCAGAATCGGGCTTTCCATTGGTCGCGGTCGAGGATGAAGCCGTAGGTGCCGACAGCCAAGAACTGCGGGTGTAGGAGCGTGTCGAGGAGGTCGGTGTCGCCGGCCTGTTCGGCTTTGGTCCAGGCGGTGATCTG
>DAHWQF010000382.1 GCA_027334785.1 Acidimicrobiaceae bacterium | reverse complement strand
AGGAGAGGTACTCGGTAATGTCCATCGGGACAGTGAAATGGTTCGACGCTTCGAAGGGCTTCGGTTTCATCACGCCTGACGACGGCAGCCCGGATGTCTTCGCCCACTTTTCTTCGATTGATGGCTCGGGTTACCGCGAGCTCGCGGAGGGCCAGAAGGTAGATTTCGAGGCCGAGCAAGGGCCAAAGGGCCGCCAAGCCAAGCGGGTCAAGCCGCTGTGACCGGCCCGGGCGATCCGGGCGAGCTGCCAATGGAGGGCCCGGCCACGGCTCAAGATCTTGAGACCCGTCCTGCCACCCCGCTGGGCGGTCCCGAGCGCGACAGCGAGGTAATGGCACTCAGGGAGCAGGGTCGTTCGTTCGCCAGTATTGCCCGGGATCTCGGCTTCGAAGGAGCGACTCAAGCAAATGCCGCTTTCATGAGGGCCCTGCGGCGCCTGCCCACCGCCGAGCAGGAGAGTTTGCGCAGCCATGAGATGGCGAGGCTGAACGCCCTGGGTGAACGCCTGCGACAGAGGCGCGACCTGGACGATGCTGAAAAGGAGCGCCGCGGCCAGAGGCTCGACCGGTTGCGCAAAAGGTTGACCGCATAAGGGCCGGACGGGTCCTCAGCCTAAACGGGTCTCAGGCCTAAGGCCTTCGGTCCTTGGCTGCCACCTTCTCATCCACGGATGGCGCCTCGCTGAAGCCGGGCTAAATGAGTTGGATCGGACGGCCTGTCGCCCACTAGGAGGAATTGCACACCCGTTTATGGGTCTTCGAGCCCTAGGGACACAAAGATTTCGTGGCGCTGGCGTTCGAAGTCGTCTTCACTGATCGCTCCGGTTGACCGAAGCTCGTTGATGTGGTGGAACCGGGACATGATCTCGGCTTGGTCGGCTGTCCCCTGGTCGTCGCCCTGTCGTCTTTGTTTGCGTCGTTCGCCTTTTTCCGCCCTGCGCTCGTTGCGCCGAGCGGTTACCCGGCGCTTGCCAGCGCTTTCGCCTCCCCTGCTCATTTCGACTTCCCCCTCACGCTGTTCTGGCTTGTTCGACTCGTGTCAGGGCGATGTAGCAGAGGTCTAAGTGGGCGGAGCGGTCTCGGGCGATGGTGGGGGAACGAACATGGCTGGCTTGGGCGCCTCTGGAAGACCTGGTGTGGTCTCGGACTCGAACTCCTGGTTGTCCTCGAGGCTGGGGTGCACCTGCCCCGCGATGGCACGGAAGTGCACCAACACGCCAGGGGCTGCCATCGTCTTGGGTTGACGAAACCGGAAGCCTTTTTATTGGAGTTGAGCCGTGTCACGGTCCCGCTTGCCGTTGGTGACCCCTCTTTCCTGGCGCGATTAGACATGGAGCCACGGCCTGGCCCTGCACGGGATGGGGGAGCCCTAGCCACTGCAGCTTACCTACCCTCGGGGGCCAATGTGGTCGGTCTGGCCTGACCTGAGCCCGGGCTTTCTTCTACTGCGGATGGCGCCTGTGCGAGTAGGGTGGCGTTGGGCGCTCGTGGCATTCTGTCGGCCGCTCCTGACCTGGCCCCGACGTGCTACTTCTACCGGCCGCCCAAGGAGCCGCATGGCGCGTAACCCGAAGACGACGAACAAGAAAAGCCAGGAGCACCGGCCGAAGCCCAGCTCTGGCGGCGGCCGACCCCGCCGTCAGGGTCGGCCGAAGGTCTGCATCTTCTGCAGCGAGCACGCCACCTGGGTGGACTACAAAGATGTAGCCCTGCTGACACGTTTCATCAATGATCGAGGCCGGATCAAGGCCCGCGGGGGGACGGGCAACTGCGCCCAGCACCAACGAGACGTCGCGACCGCAGTCAAGATCGCCCGCGAGCTGGCCTTGCTCCCGTACGTAGTGCGGACGACTGCCACCGAATCTCGCGGCGGTCGCGGCGGGGACCGCCTGAGGTACGGCCCCCCTCCTCGACAAGGGGACAAGCCCGAACCCGGGGTGCCGGAGTCGCCGCCGAAGTCCACCACCGAGGTCGACACAACAGAAGACGCGGTCGCCGATCGCGTATCGGACGTCTCGGTCGCTGCTGCGGGCTAGCGAGTACGCCGCGGCTAAAACGTGGGAACACCGCCGAGCCCCGCCAAGCTCGCCGGCGACCTAGCAGCAGTGAGTCGCGCCACAAGGCGAACCTCTCCCGCCTCGCCGTGGTCACTTCCCTACCAGACTGGCACCACGGTCGTATCACCATCCGCCCCTTGCCCCATGCCACTTCAACGACGGGGCGTAACGCTCTAACGGTACTGGAGCTGAAACTACGGTCCCGAGGAAGTCACGCCTTACTCACCTGTCGGCTCGGCTCTCTTTCTGGGCGCGGGGCTGGTTCTTTAGCTCATCACTCAGCTCGCGGACAGCCTCGACAAGCGCTAAGGTCGCGTAAACCTGGGCCACCTGAGAGTCAGTCTTCCCGAAAGGCAGATCCCCCCTTTTCACCTGCTCGGCGACGACAGCGGAGGCGCCATCGTTGCCCAAATAGTGACAGGCAAGAAGCGCAAGCGCCTCCGTGTCGAGTTCATTGATTAGACCAGCCAAGAACAGGCACCTCCCATGTCATAGCGATGTCGCAACTTTACGCCGCTTGGGGGTATCCACTTCACCGGACCAATCCTGGTCAGGCAGTTCTCCACGGGCGGTTCGCGGGTGGCCGCTCGAGGGATGGCGGATGACCCCATCCGGCCCGGCCGGCGGGCGGGTATTTCTTGGGGGCGGGCTCGACGATCAGGTCCTGGTAGTGGACCGGCTGGTGGCCGACCGCTAGCTGAAGGACACGGTCGACGACGAGCCCGCGGCTGCGGGAGGTGCGCCGGTCGAACCGGAACACGAAGTCGTCCAGGTATGCCTGCAGGTGCGCCTCGTCGACCGAGCCCTGGTGGGTGCCGAGGAGCCAGCGCTTGGCGAGCGCGGCAACCCGGTGCACGCCAGGAAGCAGACCGTAAGGATCCCCGCCGCGCAGGCGTACGGCCCGTTGGCTGTGGCGTTCCCGGCTGTAGCCGAGCGCCTTGATCCCCGCGTAACCTAGCCAGGCGTCGGTGACGACCGTCGCCCCTGGCTCGACGTGGTCAACAACGAACGGGTGTAGCGACGCCGCCGACGCGTCCGGCAAGATCGCCATCCGGCAGCGCCCGTAGTCGGCTCATGCACCTCGACGGCCACACCGACCAGCGTTTTCTTGCCGCGCTGCCGCCCGCCCCGCAGCCCAGGCTCCTCCCCGCCGATGTAGGTCTCGTCGACTTCCACCCGACGCGGGAGCCGTTCGCGGCCGGGGCGCACCAGCACTGAGCGCGCCGGTGCAGCATCGCCCAGGCAGTCTGGTACGAGCTGATCTCCAGCGCCCGCTGCAGGCTCTGCGCCGAAACGCCGTCCTTTTGTGTAGCGAACAGCCAGGCGGCGGTGAACCACACAGTCAGCGGCGTGCGCGTGCTGTGGAAAATCGTCCCCGCCGTCGTCGACGTGCACGACCGGCACGTCGCGCAGCGGACCCGGCCGTCGCCCAGCCACCAGCCGCCCAGGTGGCCACACGCTGGGCACACGAAGCCGTCCGGCCAGCGCAGCCACTCGAGGTAGTCGAGACAGTCAGCATCCGTCCGGAACCACGCCTGGAACTCGCCCGTTGACGGGGGGAAGTGCGCGCCCGCTACCGGAAAGCCAATCACACCCCTCGACCGTACCTGCCGGCAGGTCCGGTGAAGTGGATACCCCCAAAGCATCTTTATGCAGCTCTGTGTTAGCCTCTATGGGTGCCGAGAGCCGGCAGCACCGGTAAGCGCCCACCCCCCACTCCCCAAAAGTCGGGTCGTCTCGGCACCCGGCCTCGCGGCCACGACGGCGGCCGCAGCCACGCCGCTCGTCGCGTTGGTGGAGGACTTCTTCGTCGCCCGAAAGCCGCTGAAGGGCTCGCCTCACACTGAAGCTGCCTACCGCCGTGACCTGGCCGGGGTATCGGCCCACCTGGCAGCGGGCCTCGGGGTTGGCCCTGGCGAGCTCGTCTTGGGCCAGTTCGACGCCAAGGTGCTACGGCGGGCCTTCGCTTCGTTCTCAGGAGGCCATGCGGCTTCGAGCATCGCCCGGGCCTGGACCGCCTGGGACCAGTTCTTCGGCTTCTTGG
>DAHWQF010000381.1 GCA_027334785.1 Acidimicrobiaceae bacterium | reverse complement strand
AGCCGAGGCGCCTGACCCGGGAGGAGGCCCCTGCCTTCGCACGGACGCTG
Organism: Acidimicrobiaceae bacterium; assembly: GCA_027334785.1. Lineage (GTDB taxonomy): Bacteria > Actinomycetota > Acidimicrobiia > Acidimicrobiales > Palsa-688 > JAJZYO01. The sequence goes on along the minus strand of DAHWQF010000381.1, from coordinate 4,061 downwards.
GAGCTCTGCTTCGGCGACGTGGCGACCGAACAGGACGTAGCCGCGATTGTCGCAGAGGACTTCGACCAAGACTGGGCGATCGGCGTGTACGACGGGGCCGACCTCGTCGCCACTGCTTGCGCAACCCCACTCGAACTGACCCTCCCGGCGGCCCCCGGACGACCCTTGCCGGTCTTGGGAGTGGCCGGCGTCGCCGGCGTCGGGGTGCTGCCGACGCACCGCCGGCGCGGTCTTTTGAGCCAGATGATGGCCTACCAGTTGGCGCAGTTCCGTGAGCGGGAAATCCCGGTCGCGATCCTGACGGCCTCCGAGTCTGTCATCTACGGGCGCTTTGGCTACGGCCTGGCTTCTAGTTACCAGTCCCTCGAGATCGCGACCAAGCGCTCCGCCTTCCGGGAGCTGCCCTACCTGGCCCTGCCCGGAGAGGGCCAGGTGCGAATTGTGGGGAAGGACGAGGCAGCCAAGGTCCTTCCCGGTCTGCACGCCGAGGCCAGGCTCCTCCGACCAGGGGAAATAGACCGCGCCGAGGCGCGCTGGACCGGCCTGCTGGACGACCCCGAGGGGCACCGACACGGCGCTAGCACACGGATGTACGTGCTCCACGAAGACGCCGCGGGGAAGCCGGACGGTTACGCCAGCTATCGCTTCCAGCACCAGGCCGACGGGGCCTCGCGTGGCCACCGGGTGGTGGTGGTCGAGGACATCTACTCTCTGGTGGCGCCCGTGCAGGCGCGTCTTTGGCGGTACCTGCTCGACCTCGACCTCATCGAGGAGCTGCGCTGTGGAGCGCGGCCCACCGACGAACCTCTCCGCTGGATGCTCGCCGACCCCCGCCAGTTACGGACCACAGGTATGGGCGACATGCTCTGGGCCAAGCTGGTGGACGTTCCGGCCGCGCTGTCGGCGAGGGGTTACGCGACCTCGACAGGGTTGGTGGTCGAAGTGAGGGGGGCCGGCGAGAAGCCGGAGCGGTACGGGCTGGAGACCGGGCCAGAAGCGGCTGACTGCCGGCGCGCCAGGGCCGGGGAAAAGACGGATCTCGTCTTGGGCAAGGGCGACCTCGCTGCTGTCTACCTGGGGGGCTGCCGGCCGTCCGTGCTAGCCGGCGCCGGCCGTGTCGAAGAGGCCCGGCCGGGTGCGCTGGCTCGCGCCGATGCCGCCTTCACCGGCGCGTGGGCGCCTTTCTGCGGGACGCATTTCTGAGCGCCCACCCCGAGGAGCGGGGGCACGCCACCTGGGCTCAACCTGCTACGAGAAGCCAGAGCCGGTCGACCGCATGGTGGGCTGCCGGTGACGCCGGCCGTGGGGGCCTGACCGGGCCGCGATAGCCAACAGGCGGGCAGACACCGCCGAGGGCGGCCTCGCCGCCGCCCAGATGGCCCGGATCGAGCGCTGGAGGGACAGTTCGTCGCAGGGGACCGCCACAAGCTGGCCGGCCTCCAGTTCAGTGCGGACCGCCAGCGCCGAGACGACAGCGGGACCGGCGCTGGCGATCGTCGCCGCCTTGATAGCAGTCGTGGACCCCAGCTCCATGGCCACGGTCGCCCGGAGACCGTGCGCCGCGAGCGCCTCGGCCAGTACATCTCGCGTGCCCGACCCAGGCTCGCGAAGCACCAGCGGCATGGCTGCGAGCTCGCGTGCGGACACCGGCCTCCGGCGGTGGCTCCAGCGATGGCCAGTCGCGACCACGATGACCAGTTCGTCGGCCAGCAGGTCCCTGGAGCGCAGGCTCCCTGGCGGCCTCGGCCCTTCGATGAACCCAAGGTCGGCGTCGCCTCGGGTGACCCGCTCGACAACGCGGGCGGAATTACCCATTTCGAGCGAGACCTGGGTCGACGGGTGCTCGGCGGCGAGCTGCTGGAGCCACCGGGGGACCAAGTACTCGGCTACCGTGAGGCTCGCTGCCAGTCGCAGCTGGGAACCCCTGTCCGAACGCAAAGCGGCCGTCCCGGCCAGGAGAGTGCGCATGGCACTCAGCACCGCGCCAGCCCATTCAGCCGTGGCGGTGCCGGCGGGTGTGAGGCGCGCCCCGGTAGCCGCTCGCTCCAGGAGCGGGACCTGCAGGAGCCTTTCGAGCGCGCGTAGGCGCATACTGGCGGCCGGCTGCGTCACCCCGTGTGCGGCGGCTGCCGCCCGGATCGACCCCAACTCCCCCACGCTCACGAGCAGGTCAAGGGAGGCCAGGTCCGGGCATGGTTCCGGGAGGGGCACAAACCCGACCTTAGGCTCCCCCCGCCTACCGTCTGCTATCCCGGGCGGGTCAGAGGGTGCCGGTGAGAGCTTGGAGGCCCAGGCTCGTCAGGCCGACCGTGAGCCATAGGACCATCCCGAGCCCGAGGGGCCGCGGCCCGGTCCGGCGGATGTGGCCCAGGTCCGTCGACAGCCCGATAGCAGCCAAGGCTGCCGTGATCATCCACGTGGCCAGGTCCGAAAGCGGGTGATGCCAGCCGGCCGGGACGAGCCCGAGCGTGTTGGCGACCACGGCGACCATGAACACGGCAATGAAAAGAGGCAGGATCCGCCTCAGCTGGACCCGGCCGCCGGCGGCCGGCTGGCCCTGTTGCCCTCGACGCCAGGCGCGCAGCCCGGCCAGACCAAGAGAGATGGGGATTATGGCCAGGGTCCTAGTGAGCTTGACGATCACCCCATAGGTGGCCGCGGCGTGGCCGTAAATGGTGGATGCAGCCACCACCGATGAAAGGTCGTTGATCGCCGTACCGGCCCAGAGGCCAAAAGCGTGCTGGGAAAAACCGAATAGGTGACCGAGGGTCGGGTAGCACAACACGGCCACGACATTGAACGTGAAGATGGTGGCGATCGCGTAGCTCACATCAGCTTGGTCCGCATCGATGACCGCGTCCGTGGCGGCAATGGCCGACGCGCCGCAGACAGCGGTGCCGACCCCGACCATCGTGAGCACGTCGCCTCGTAACCCGAGCAACCGGCCGGCCAGCCAGGCCATAGCCAGAGCCGTCACCAGGGTTCCCACCAGTACAGGCAAGGACTTGCCCCCGGTGGAGAGCACCTGGCTGAGCGAGAGCCCGGACCCAAACACGACGATCGAGCCTTTGAGCACGTTTTTCGAGCTGAACGCGATCCCCGGCTGCAGCCTGGCCGAAGGCCTCCTCACCAACGAAAGAGCAATGCCGCCAACGATGGCTATTACCGGGGCGCCGACAACGGGAGCCAAACCCCCGAGGGCTGTCGCCACCGCCGCCACCGCGGCCGTTATGGCCACCCCGGGACCGAGGCCGGCCACACGATAAAGAAACGCTCGGGCCCACGAGGTGACCGGGGGCGCGGCGGTCTCTGCTAGTCGAACTTCGAGCGCGAATTGGACGTCTTCCTGTACGGGCACGGGCTACCTCCTCGAGTGGACCATTTTCTGGCCATATGCCGGCCTCGAGAACCCGCAATCTGCTGATCCAGTTCTAAGGAATGCTTATATATCCCGGTGCTGGCCACCGCCGGCGCGCCCCACTACGTGCCAGCGCCGGCGCCAGTGCCACCTCGACCTATCACTTCTTCTCAGGCGCACGCGACAAAGAGCCGTGAAGATGTGCTGAAGTGTCTTGAATGGAGTATTCGCGTTTCCTCGACTGCCTAGCCTCCGACTTCGCCCGCTTGCGCGAGGTCGTGGCTGCCGACCTCACGGCAGCGGTCCCGACCTGCCCAGGCTGGACCACAGCCGACCTCGCCCACCACGTGGGAGAGGTGTACGTACACAAGACCCAGGCCATGCGCGAAGGCGCCGAGCCCGAAAACTGGCCACCGGAGGGGCTCGCCTCCGAGCCGCCCCTCACCCTGCTCGAACGTTCATACCGTGAGCTGGTCCAGGAGTTCGCCGCACGCAAGCCCGAAGATCCCACGGGCACCTGGTACAAACCGGACCAGACGGTCGGGTTTTGGATCCGCCGGATGGCCCACGAGACACTCGTCCACCGCATCGACGCCGAGCTCGCTGCCGGACAGCCGGTGGCGGAGGTCCCCGAGGACCTCGCCAGCGACGGTATTGACGAGTTGCTGAAGGTTTTCCTGGCCTACGGCGTCGACACCTGGGG
>DAHWQF010000380.1 GCA_027334785.1 Acidimicrobiaceae bacterium | reverse complement strand
AGTTCTTGGCCTTCTTCCAAGATGACCGACAAAGCCGTGGACAAGGCCCTCGACGTCCACATCGTCGCCGACAACTATGCCACCCACAAGCACCCGAACGTCCGGGCCTGGCTTGCCAAGCACCCGCGTTTCCACATGCACTTCGTGCCCACGAGCTCGTCGTGGCTGAACCTCGTGGAGCGCTGGTTCCGGGACTTGACCGGCAAGCGGCTGCGCAGGGGGAGCTTCACGAGCGTTGCCCAGTTGATAGCGGCCATCGACGCCTACATAGAGCACAACAACCAAAACCCCAAGCCCTACAAGTGGACCAAGACTGCCGCTGAGATCATAGAGAAGGTCAAGCGAGGCAGGGTTGCCCTGGCCCAAGCGCGCGGGATTTGACGGACACTACACTAGCGACGGCTGCGGGCCCGGCACCGGCTTGGGCAGGTACCGCCAGCCCCCCTCCCCGCCAGCTAGCAGCGGGTTAAAGTGTAAGACAAACTACGACAAGGTAATTACATCAGCGAAAGATCATGAAATGGGTTAACGGATTTAGGTCAGATCTGACTCAAGACTCAGAATCCCCGTGTTACACCAGGAGCGTGTGCACGAGTGGTGGCAGTAGCTGGGGATGGGGGTCCGGGGGAAGGGGTGTGGACGCCTGTGGATATGTGGATCATGCCGACACGGAGCCCGGCTACTTCCGGCTTGGGCGCTTGGTAATAGCAGCAGACCTGGGCTCGGCGACATCTCGGGGCCGGAGGCCTGAGAACTCATGGATGGTCAAGGTGAGCAACGGGGAGGCCTTGGTCGTTATGGCGTGGGGCCTCAGTCGTTCGGGCGCCGAGCACTTGGCGAGCCGCCTCGCCGGGGTCATCTCTGGGGCGCTCACCCGAAGCGACACCGGTTCCTCCCTAGGGCCCGAGGGCCCAGTGGCATAGGGGGGCGGCAGCGGTGTACTGCACCTGGCACACGCAGCCGGCCTGGCGTGCTGCCGTGCCGGCTGCCTACGGTCGAAGGCCGGGCCGAGGGCTGACCCATCTCAGATCTCGACCCCATGGGTGTCCTTCCTCTGAAGTGTCGCCCTCGGCCCGTACCTTCATGAGCTGGCATGTCTTGATAGAAGCGTCGTTGACTCAACGGGGATATGACGGCCAGCTCGTCCCACCCTACGTCCCTAGAGGAGCTAAAAGTGGCCAAGCAAGATAAAAAACAAGCCAACAAGGCGATCAGCAGCGCTGAGACCGCGTATGTGCGCCGCCGGCCGAGGGCCACCCGGCCTGCCGGCGAGAGCGCTCGGGCGAGGCGCCGTCCGCTGCTCGCGACCGCGGCCACGGCGGCTGAAAGAGATGTGAGGAGTGGGCGGGCGCAACGGGCCGCTGGCACCGAGACGGTGACGGCTCCGACGGGGCCGGTTGGGAGACGCCAGCGGGCCAAGGGCGAGCCCGGCAACGTCTTCGGCGCCGACCCCCACAAGCGGACCCTGACGGCCACCGTGCTCGACTGCAGAGGCGGGGTGCTCGGAACCCGGGTGTTCCGCGTCTCGGGCGACGGCCACCGGGAGATGGAGGCCTGGGCGACGGGTTTCGGGCCCATAGAGCGCTGGGCCATCGAGGGCGCGTCGGGGCTGGGCCGGCACACGGCCATGTACCTCGCCCGAGCGGGCCACGACGTGAGGGACTGCTGCCCGAACCGCACCAACGAGCGCCGCCGCTCCCGCCAGGGCGGCAAGACCGACGCCGAGGACTCGGTCCGCATAGCGAGGGAGGCGCTCGCCGACCCCGATATGCCGGTCGCGTTCAAGCGCGCCGCCGGCGAGGCTGGCCCCGACGAGACGACCGAGCTGACAGGCCTTTGGAACGGTGCCCGCCGCAGCATCCTGAAGAGCCGCCAGCACCTCCTGAACGAGGCCGAAACGCTGCTTTGCGAGCTCCCCGAGGAGGTCCGCGCCGAGCTCCCGGACGTGAAAGACGTCCGCCGGCGCCTCCAGGCCCTCGCCGCCCTGGGACCCCGTCGCGCTGACCCAGCCACGGCGCTGCGCTTGAAGCTCCTGCGCGACTACACCCACTCCATAGCTGAGCTAGACGCCCGGGACAAGGAGGCCACGGCCGAGCTAGAGGAGCTCGCCCGGCGCGCCGGTTCCACCCTCTCCCAGCTCTGCGGCATTGCCAGCCGATCCGAGGCCGAGCTACTGGTCGAGGTCGGCGACCCTCGGCGCTTTACTGGGGAAGGAGGCTTCGCCCGGTTCAACGGGACGGCCCCACTACCCGCGTCCTCGGGGGAGGGAGAGGGCGAGCCGAAACGCCACCGCGTGAACCGCGGCGGCAACCGCAGGGTCAACGCCGTCTTGTACCGCATGGCCATCACCCAGCTTCGCTGCGACCCAAGGGCGAAAAAAGTCTTCGAGGGGGCGCGAGCCAGAGGCCACACCAAGAAAGAGGCGATCCGGATCCTGAAGCGCCACCTCTCCGACGTGGTCTACCGCCGCATGATGCACGACTTGGAAGCCCGTCAAGCCTCGGCACCTGCCAGCCAGCCCAAAACTACAAGGAGGAAAGCTGCATGAGCAATCCTTACCGTACCGCCGATACCCCTGAGACAATACCTGCCCAAAACTCATCCAAGTTCCCTCTTGACATAGAAGCTTCGGAGACGATCGACGTCGCCCCGAGCACAGAGGCGATCTGTTGTGTGGTCAGGACCTTCCAGTGGTAGATGGCAGCCAGGGCCCTCAAGCGCACCGGCCACGGCACGCTCCTGCGCCTTGCCCACAGCGAGGCGAGGGCGTCTTCTCGGGGGACGGACAAATCGAGCCCAGGTGGCATGTTCCCACCGGACGCGACAGCTTGCTCAGCAGTTGCTCGCCAGATCCATCGCGGCGACCACCTGGTGCCCGGCAATTGCCAGTACGCGTCCAGCCGGTCGGCCGCTCCGATCCCTGTGCGGTTGGCACGGCTCGGTAGATCTCCGATGGGCAGGGCCGACATGGCGCCAGATCCGGCGAGCTGGGTTGGTGCGGACATCTCACTGGGCGCCACCGCGGTAGGCGGCCAACCAGTCGTCGCCGGACGGAGGCTGCCCGGCTGGGACTGGGCCGTCTGGCTGTGCCGGCACCGGTGACCAGAGCTGAGCTGGCGCCTGACCTGGGGCGGGCCCAGACGAGTAACCCTGGTCCACGGCCAACCGCCCGGGGTCGTCGTCCCAATAGCCGATGCGGACCGGCACCGGCGGCTGAGGCTGGCCGCCGGCGATGGTCACCAGGACAGCGACGTGCTGGTCCAACCCGGTCAAGTCAGCCGGCGACAACCCCTCCGCGCGAGCAGCGATCTGAGCGGCGACCTTGGCTGCCGAGCCGGCGCCCTGGCGGTAGGCAATGAGTGTCTCCGAGGACAGGAGGGCATTGCGCACCTCGTCGTCGAGCTGCTCCAGGTACTGAGTGGCGAAGTAGGTGCGGACGCCGTAGGACCGGCCCTGGTTTCTCAGCCATGCGGCCACCTCGGCGCTGGACCTGGCCACGACAGACAGCTCGTCGGCGAACACGGACACCGACCGTCCTGCCGCCTGCCAGCCGGCGCAGTTGCGCATGATGGCTGAGCGCAGAGTATGGAAGAGCATGGCCGAGATGTGCTGAGTCAACTTCTCCGAGACCGGGTACTTGGGCGTAGGCCCAGTGGCCAGGACGACAGCTTTGTGCTCGGTCAGCAACCTGTCCCAGGTGACCTTCTGGCGCCCGGGCGACCACCACGACTGGGCCTCGACAAGGACGTGTGTCTTGTTGCGCGCTGACTCGGTCGCCGTCCTGCGCTGGCTCGGGGTGACCTTGGAGCCAAACAACGGCCCGAGCTTCCTGAGTGAGGCCGTGCGTTGGTCACTGGGGCCGGACGACGCCTTGGCTAAAGCGACAGCCATCGCCACAGCCGAGTCGTCGTCGTACCCACCTAGCAGGCAGTGGGTAGCCGTGATCGCATTGGCCTCGCCTGGTAGCCCGAGCTCCGCCCAGATGCCGGGCAGCTCGTCCTCGAACGCCAGCGCAGCCTCGAGTGTGGTGGTGAGCGACTCGTAGCTGCGCCCCTGGATGTCACCGGGCGGCCAGGCGTACACCATCGCTTCTACGAAACTCGCCGCTCGCTGC
>DAHWQF010000037.1:5433-13583 GCA_027334785.1 Acidimicrobiaceae bacterium | reverse complement strand
ATGGCTGGCGGACAGTGCCGCCGGCACTCTCCCTCTGTTTATGCTGCTCGGGCTTGTCCTCGGTGCGGCCCTTGGGGTCGTCGGGACCCGCTCGGAGCTCCGGAGGTGGCGCTAGCTCCGGTTCTCATTTTGGCGCGCTCGTGGTACTTGTGTAAGATATTGCGGCTGCCTGGCCAGCCAGCCGGGGGCAGCAGCCAGGTTCGTCCCGGCCCCTCCACCCCCGAGACGGTTCCTCCAAATGCTCGCAGATTTCCCGATCCTCCACGTTGACGCCATAGTCAGGCGCACGCTCGTGTCGTGCCTTGCGCTCGCAGTAGTTGCCGTCGCGGGAGCGCTCCTGCTCAACCAACTGCTGGCCGGAGCCGGCGTCGTGGTCGGCTTGGGCGGGGCCACTCTCAACCACCGGTTGTTCCAGGTCTCGACCGCCCGCCACATCAACAGCGAAGGCCACCTCGAGCGAAAGCCTTACGCCGGCAGCGTGGCGGCCCGCCTGGGCGCGCTCACCGTGGTCGCCTTCGCCCTTCTCTTTCTGGTGCGCCCGATGGGCTTCGGCATGGTCGGGGGCTTGATCGCCTTCCAGGTGTTGCTGATGGCCAACGCTCTCGCAGCCCTGTTGTCCTATCACCGGCGCGAGCTCGCCGGCCTGGCGGGCGCGGGCGCGAGCCCCACCGGCCCCGGGGCGGTTCCGGCGCCTGTCCCGACGAGGCCCGGCCCCGCCGCCCCTGGAGCAGGGGCAGCCGAGGACGGGGCCAGCCAGGCGGGCGGGGCCAGCCAGGCGGGCGGGGCAGGCCAGGGCGCGCCCGGAGAGGGAGCCGGCGGCCTCGGTCGCTTGGGTGCAGAAAAGGGTGGTCATGCATAGCGTCGCCACGCTTCTGGCGGTGAGCATACCGGTCGGTGACCATGTCAAGCGCAGTATCGGGGGCCTCAGCTTCGACCTGGACACCATTTGGATGACGCTCTTTGCCGGCGCCATCGTCGTCGGCCTTGGCCTCTACTTGCGGGCCAAGATGACGGCCTCGGTACCCAACAAGGTGCAGGTCTTGTGGGAGCTGATCATCAACTGGGTGGGGGACCAGGTCGAGGCGGGCATGGGCCCCAAGTACCGCCGAGCCGTGCCTCTCGGGGTCACCATCTTCGTGCTGATACTTGTCTGCAACTGGATCGAGATCCTCCCCGGCTTTTGGCACAACACCGACTACCTGCCGGCGCCCACCGCTGATGCCAACCTGCCCTACGCGTTGGCCGTGACGGTCTTCGTCGTGACGAACGTCGAGAGCCTGCGGGCACGAGGGGCGTGGCGCTACATCAAGGGTTTCTTCGCACGCCCCCGCTGGCTTGCCCCGATCCGAGTGATCGAGGAACTGATGAAGCCCGTCACGCTGTCCCTGCGGCTTTTCGGCAACATCTTCTCGGGGGGGATCATGGTCGCCCTCCTCTTGGCCTTCCCGATCTACTTTTTCCCGGCGACCATAGCCCTTTCGGTCGTGTGGAAGCTGTTCGACATGTTCATCGGGGCGATACAGGCGTTTATCTTCGCCCTGCTCACGATCATCTATTACCAGTTCGCAGTGACAGAAGAGGCGCACTGAGCCACCCAAAGATCCCACTCACCAACCAAGCACAACAAGAGAGGAATAAGACCAATGGCCGCAACCATTGAAAAGGCTGTCGAGCTGGCCGGCGCGTTTGCCGGCGGTGGCTTGGCGCTTGGCGGTGGCGCTGTGGGCGCCGCCGTCGGCGACGGTCTCGCCGGCAGCCAGACCATCGCCGGCATCGCCCGCCAGCCTGAAGTACAGGGCCGCCTCTACTCGACGATGTTCTTGGTCGTCGGGCTCGTCGAAGCCATGTACTTCATCAACCTGGCCTTCACGGCACTGTTCGTGTTCGTGCTCGCCAAAGGTTAGGGCCCGGAGGCGGCGCTGGTGCTGATAGCGACTTCGAACTTCTTGGTCCCCGGCCCGACGTTTGTGGTCGAGCTGGTGATCTTCCTCGTCGTGCTCTGGGCGCTGGCCAAATACGTCCTCCCCTACGCCAACCGGATGATAGAGGCCCGCCAGCAAACTATCGAGCGCAACTTGAACGAGGCCGAGGAGGCAAAAGCGAGGGCACAGGAGCTGGAGGAGCAGCGTGCCCGCCAGCTTGCGCAGGGGCGCGAAGAGGCCCGAAGGCTCCGCGACGAAGCTACCAAGGTGGGTGAGCAGCTCCGTCAGGACCTGCAGAAAAAGGGCGAGGAGGACTACCAGCGGCTAATGGAGCGCGCCACCGCTGACATCGAGGCGTCTGCCCGAAGGGCCGCCGAGGATCTGCGGGCCCAGGTGAGCGACCTTGTGATCGCGGTCGTTGAGCGCGTCCTGCGGGACGGGATGTCCGTAAGCGACCAACAAAGGCTGGTCGACCAGGTCATCTCCGAGGTGGAGGCGCTCTCCACCCTGGAGGGGGTGGCCCCTGCCGCCGCGAGCGGTGCAGCTGCACCAGCCGGCGGAGCCGGCGGCTAGATGCTGGAGAGGGTGCTCGGCTATGCCGACGCCGTGATCGAGGACCTCGGGCCCGACATCGCACGTGCGGCAGGCGAACTCGAAGCCTTCGTCCAACTGCTCGCGGGTTCAGACGACCTGCGTGGCGTGCTCGAGGGTTCTAACGTTGCGCTGCCGGTGCGCCGCAACATCGTGCGCCAGTTGCTGGAGGGGCGGGTGATGAGCCCGGTCGTCGCCGTGCTCAGTTTCGCCGTCCAGAGCGGGGCGGGCGCCAACTACCAAGAGGACGTCGCCGGCGTCGTCGCCGCAGCAGCAGCAAAGCGCGACGGCATGGTGCGCCAGGACGAGGGCCCGCTCGGGCGCAGCTCTGCCGGCGAACGCCTCGACGGCTACGCAACCGCGGTGCTGGCCGGCTCCGACCAGGAGCGCCTTGGTGAAGTGGAGGACGAACTGTTCCGGTTCATGCGGACAGTGGATGGCAACGACGAACTGTTGACCGCCCTCACGACTGCGGAGTTGCCCGCGGCAGTCCGCGAGGGCATCGTCGGTGACCTGCTGTCGTCTCGCGCCACACCCGAATCGGTGCGTATGGCCCGGTACGCGGCGCGCGTGGGGAGGCCCCGTGACTACCTCGTGCTCCTCGACGCCCTCGTGCAGCGGGTGGCGCAGGAGGCAGACCGGCGCGTAGCCGACGTGCGCTCGGCGGTAGAGCTCTCCCCAGATCAAGAAGAACGCCTGGCTGCTGCGATCAGCCGCTTGACCGGTTACCAGGTCGAGCTCCGGGTTACCATCGAGCCGGATCTGCTCGGCGGTTTCGTGGCCTACGTGGGAGACACGGTGCTCGATGCGAGCCTCCGCCAGCGCGTCCGGCAGGCCCGGGAGGTATTCCTGTCCCCACCCGGTTGAGCCACATTGCAACGAGCGGGACCCCAGTGGCGAGGGCGGGAGCTAAGAGCCCGATTAGAACGAATTGTCAGAAGGAAAAGGAAAGGGACACCGGCAACATGGCCGAACTCAGTATCAATGCCGCCGAGATAGCCGAAGTCCTCCGGCGCAACTTGGAGAAATGGGAGCCCGGCGTAAGCGCCGAGGAGGTGGGCCGCATCCGCGACCTCGGCGACGGGATCGCCAGGGTCACTGGCTTGCCGAACATCGCGGTCAACGAGATCCTCGAGCTCGAAGGCGGCCTCAGTGCTCTCGCGCTCAACCTAGAGGAGGACTCGATCGGGGCCGTTGTCCTCGGTGAGATGAAAGGCTTGGAGGAAGGGCAGCTGGCCCGCGCCACCGGCCGGATACTGTCGGTCCCCGTAGGCGACGAGCTGCTCGGCCGGGTTGTCGACCCCCTCGGCCGGCCCCTGGACGGCCTGGGGCCGATCGAGGCCAAGGTCACCCGGCGCCTAGAGGTCCAGGCCCCGGGGATCGTCTCGCGCCAACCCGTGAAGCAGCCTCTCCACACGGGGATCAAGGCGATCGACTCGATGACGCCGATCGGGAGGGGCCAGCGCGAGCTCATCATCGGCGACCGCAAGACCGGTAAGACCTCGATCGCGGTCGACACCATCATCAACCAGCGGGGCGAGGGAGTGAAATGCGTCTACGTCGCCATCGGCCAGAAGGGCTCTACGGTGGCCCAGGTTGTCGACACGCTCCGCGCCCACGGCGCTCTCGAGTACACGGCGGTGGTCAACTCGCCCGCCTCCGACCCGGTGCCCTTCAAGTACCTGGCACCGTATGCGGGCTGCTCGATGGGTGCCCACTGGATGGAGCAAGGTGAGGATGCCCTGGTCATCTACGACGACCTCTCCAAGCAGGCCGAGGCTTACAGGACGCTGTCGCTCTTGCTTCGCCGTCCGCCCGGGCGCGAGGCGTACCCAGGTGACGTATTTTACCTCCACAGCCGGCTCCTCGAGCGCGCCGCAAAGCTCTCGGACGCGATGGGTTCGGGTTCGCTCACGGCGCTGCCGATCGTGGAGACCAAGGCCGGCGACATTTCAGCGTACATACCGACCAATGTCATCTCCATTACCGACGGCCAGATCTTCTTGGAGACCGACCTCTTCTACGCCGGCATCCGGCCGGCCATCAACGTCGGCCAGTCCGTCTCTCGCGTCGGCGGCGCGGCCCAGATAAAGGCGATGAGGTCGGTCTCGGGCGCCCTTAAGATCAACCTGGCCCAGTACCGGGAGCTGCAAGCTTTCGCGACCTTCGGCTCCGAGCTCGACCGGGTGTCGAGGGCCCAGCTCGAGCGCGGGGCCCGTCTCACCGAGCTGTTGAAGCAGCCGCAAAACTCACCGGTCCCTGTCGAGGAGCAAGTCGTGGTCATATATGCCGGCGCCAACGGGTTCCTCGACGACCTCGCTGTGGAAGATGTGCGGCCTTTCGAGGCCGCGCTCGTGCAGTACCTGCGCACGACGGGTGCCGCGCTGGTGGAGCGGATCAGAAAGGAGAAGGACTTGCCGCCACGCGAGGAGCTCGACAGGGCCATAGAGGAAGTAAAGTCGGGCTTTGCCACCCTCCAAGTGGGCCACGAGCCCGCGGGGGCGGCCGCCGAGGGGGGTCATAGCTAAGTGCCGGCTGGCCTAGAGCGACAGCTGCGCCGGCGCATCCGCAGCGTCCAGTCGACGCAGAAGATAACCCGCGCCATGGAGCTCATCGCCGCCTCGCGGATCCCGCGGGCTCAGCAGGCGATCGTAGCCGCCAGGCCCTACGCGGAGCGTCTGCGCGACGTGGCTTCCGAACTGGCTGCCGATCCTGAAGCGGCCGGGCACTGGGTCTTCGGCGGTGGTGCCCCGGCCCCGGGTGAAGGCCCTGCTTCGGCGGCAAGCCCGGGTGGAGCGGCGCGAGCGGGCGAGCCGGCCGGCCCGGTGGTGGTGGTGCTCGGGGCCGACCGGGGCCTGGCCGGGGCTTTCAACCTTTTTGTGCATCGGGCGGCCGACGAGCTCATCGCGGAGCTTGCAGGGCGAGGGCCGCAACCTTGCCTCGTGGTGGTCGGACGCAAGGCCGCCGCCCATTTCCGCCTGCGCGGTCGCGCCCCTGCCGCCCACTTTGAGGGCTTTTGCGACCGGCCGCACTTCGACGACGCCCGCCAAGTGGTCGCCGCCGTCTCTGAGGAGCTGCAGGCCGGAGCGGGGGCCGTCTACGTCGTCTCTACTAGATTTTTGTCGCCCGGGTCGCAGCGGGTGGAGAGCCGGCGCCTGGTCCCTTTGGAGCGGGAGGAGAGGCGCACTACGACGGTGTTCGAGTTCGAGCCGGGGCCGGCGGAGATTATGGACGTGTTGCTGCCGCGCTGGCTCGAGGCGGAGGTCTTCGTCGCCTTGCTCGAATCTGCCGCTTCGTTCCACGTCTCCCAGCAGCGGGCGATGGCGGCCGCTACCGACAACGCCGACGAGCTCGTCAAGGCCCTCACTCGGCACATGAACCGCGCCCGCCAAGACTCGATAACGACCGAGATCATGGAGATCGTCGGTGGCGCGGAGGCCCTTCGTCAAGGCGAGGGCGAAGAGGCGCTCACGCGGCCCGACGTCTACATTTTCCCCGAAGCAAGCTGAAGTGCCAAGTGCTGGACAGGAGCTGAATTGACCACTACAAGTACAACCATCACCAGCGGGACGGCGCCGAGCGCCGGGCGCAAGAGCCAAGACGGCCGAGTGGTCGCGATCGCTGGGCCCGTCGTCGACGCCGAGTTCCCTCCCGACGCCTTGCCCGAGATAAACGGCGCGGTGGAGATGGAGATCGAGCTCGAGGGTACCCGGACCACGGTCATGGCCGAAGTCGCCCTTCAAATAGGCGAGGGAAGGGTCCGGTGCATCTGCTTGAAGCCCACCGATGGCCTCCGGCGGGGCACGCCGGTGCGCAACCTAGGCCGCGGCATCGCCGTACCGGTGGGCGACGCTGTTCTCGGGCACGTTTTCAACGTGATTGGCGAGGTCTTGGACTCCGAACCTCTGGGCGAGGTGGAGGAGCGCTGGGAAATCCACCGCCCGCCGCCGGCCTTTGACACGCTTGAGCCCAAGTCGCAGATGTTCGAGACCGGCATCAAAGTGATCGACCTCCTCGAGCCTTACGTGCAAGGCGGCAAGATCGGCCTGTTCGGTGGCGCGGGGGTGGGCAAGACCGTTCTCATCTTGGAGATGATCCATCGGGTCGCCGAGCAGCACGGTGGTGTGTCGGTTTTTGGGGGCGTGGGCGAAAGGACCCGCGAAGGCAACGACCTCTGGCTCGAGATGCGCGAGTCCGGCGTCATAAAGCGTGCCGCTCTGGTTTACGGCCAGATGGACGAGCCTCCCGGCGTGCGCTTGCGGGTGGGCCTCTCTGCTCTCACGATGGCCGAGTACTTCAGAGACGTGCGCAACCAGGACGTGCTTTTGTTTATCGACAACATCTTCCGCTTCGTGCAAGCGGGTTCCGAGGTGTCGACCCTGCTCGGGCGCATGCCCTCCGCCGTCGGGTACCAGCCCACGCTCGCCGACGAGATGGGTGAGCTCCAAGAGAGGATCACCTCGACGCGGGGGCATTCGATCACCTCGGTCCAGGCGGTGTACGTGCCGGCCGACGACTACACGGACCCTGCGCCTTTCACGACCTTCACCCACCTCGACGCCACCACCCAGCTTGCTCGCGAGATCGCCGCCATAGGCATTTACCCGGCTGTCGACCCGTTAGCCTCGACTTCCAACATCCTCGCTCCCGAGGTCGTGGGCGACCGTCACTATCAGGTTGCCCAGCGGGTCCAGCAAATCCTCCAGCGCAACCGCGAGCTTCAGGACATTATTGCCATTCTCGGCATGGACGAGCTTTCCGAGGAGGACCGGACCACGGTCCTAAGGGCGCGGAAGATCCAGCGGTTCTTGTCGCAGCCACTTTTCGTGGCCGAGGTGTTCACCGGCATAAAGGGCATCTATACGCCGGTTTCGGAGACAGTCGAGTCCTTCGAGGCTCTCGTCAATGGTGAGCTCGACGACCTGCCGGAGCAGGCTTTCTTGAACGTTGGGGGGGCGGAGAGCGCCATGGCCAGGGCGCACGAGCTAGAAAAGCAGTCCTGATGGCCTCAACCCAGGTGGAGCTCGTCACCCCTGAGGGTCCTTTGTTCTCGGGCCCAGCGGAAATGGTCACTTGCCGCAGCGAGGGGGGTGACATCGCCTTTCTTGCCAACCACATGGCTTACGTGGGCCTGCTGCTGGCTGGTGAGCTGCGGGTGGTAGGCCCCGAAGGCGGCGCGACGGGCCAGCAAGGCCCCGGCACCGAGCTGCGCTTCAACGTCACCGGTGGGTTCGTAGAGGTGAGCGCCAACCGGGTCGTGGTCGTCTGTGATGCCGCGACCGGCCCCTTGTAGCAGCCGGCGCTGTAGTCATGGGCGCTGTAGTCGTTGGACCTGTAGTCGTTGGACCTGTGGTCGTTGGACCTGTAGGCCTCGGCCATGAGCCCGAGGCGCCGGCTCGGCGTGGCGCTGCTCCTCGACCCGCCTGAAGCGACCGAGGTCGAGGGGCTCCGCAAGGCCCTCGGAGATCCGAGCCTGGGCGCAATCGCCCCTCACCTAACCCTTGTGCCGCCCGTCAATGTGAGAGAAGACGGGCTGGCCGAGGCCGAAAGGGTCCTCCGGGCGGCGGCGAAGGCACCGGCTCGGTCGATCGAGGTGACGCTCGGGCCGGCGGAGACGTTCGCTCCTGCCAGTCCCGG
>DAHWQF010000037.1:0-5342 GCA_027334785.1 Acidimicrobiaceae bacterium | reverse complement strand
TCCGGCGGTCTACCTGGCCGTGGGCGGGCCCGATCGCGAGCTCCTCGACCGCCTCCACGAGGCGGTGCAGGCCGGGCCCTTGGTCCGCCCCCTTCGTTTCGAGTGGGTACCTCACGTGACCATCTCCACGGAGGCCACACCAGACGTGGGCGCCGCAGCCCTTAGGGCCCTCGGCTGCTACCGGGGGGTGGCGCGCTTTGACCGCGTCGTGCTTATGGAGGAAGTGGAGCGGCGTTGGCTGCCCCTCGTCGACGCCCAGCTGGGCCCGCCGGCAGTGGTGGGCAGGGGCGGGCTCGAGCTCGAGATCACCGAGGGGCGTGTCCCGGGGCCCGAGGCGATCGCCCTGGTGCGCGCATGTGCTGACGAAGGAGCGTTCGGAGAATGGCCTGCGCTCGCCTCCCCCCCCGGCACCAACAGCATCGTCCTCACGGCCAGGCGGGAGGGCGCGGTGGTTGGCTTGGCCGCCGCCTGGTCGTCTGTGTCGCCCGGTGCCGCCATCCACGTCGGCGTGCTGGTAGCTGCAAACGTGCGTGGCCAGGGGATAGGCCGTAGCCTGCTCGCCAGGTTGGAGGATGCAGCGCGTAGGAAGGGCTGGACGGTGACCTCGGCCTACGGGCATGGGCCACCTGAGTTCTTCTCGAGCTCAGGTGCCTGGGTGCGTGGCTTGCTCGGCTAGTCGTCAGCCTGGGCGCCGCTGCCCACTGGCACCGGCGCACGCCCGGGTGAGGAGCACATCGCACTCTGGAGTGCTCGCAGCCCGCCGCTACCTGCGCGGGTTTTCCAGGCAGCAATTCCAAGGACCAACCAAGCGACCGCCACCGCTGGGGCAGCGGCGTCGGGGACCACCAGTTGGCCAGCGGGAGTGATCACCAAGTCGAAAAGGCCTACGGCCGCCAGGAGCAGCCAGCTGCGTTGCGCTGGTCGCCAGGCGGCCAGGGGGACGAGACCCCAAGTGAGGTACCAGGGCCAAACGTCGCTGCCCAACAGGACTCCGAGGACCATCGCAATGCCCAGCGAAGGCACCAGGGTGGGCAAGCGCGCCTTTCGCAAGATGGCTAGCAAGGCTGCGGCCGCGATGAGCATGCCGGCGTCGCGTACCAGCCCCGTTATGAACTGCCCGCTCCAACCGAGACCCAGGACTTTGGAGGCGAGGTGGACCGCGCTCGCAAAGGCCTTGGACGGGCTGACTGGGACCGAAACCTTGTCCGGCACGGTCACTAGCTGCGACGAGACCCAACCGTACCCGGCCGTCAAGGCGCTCCCGATAACCAGGACGACAACGCTGAGCGACGCCGCGGTCGCCAGAGCACGCAATTTCGCACGCACACTCGGGCGCTCGCGCGCCCAGGTCCAGGCGATGAACACTACAGCCAGGAGCGCAGGCAGTTTGACCAGCGTGGCGAGCGAGCACACGCCGACGGCTAGCAAGGGCCTCCGGTCCAGGGCGAAGAGCAGGCCAACCATGACCAGGCCCACCATGAGGGCGTCGTTGTGACCAGCCGACAAGAGCTCGAAGAGGACGAGCGGGCTGGCGGCACCGAGCCACAGTGCCTCGCGTGGCTCGGCTCCCATGCGCCGCGCTATCCCTGGTAGGGCCGCTGCCGCGAGGCCGATACCTGCCAACTCGGGCAGTCGGAGCAGCAATGTGCCCCCTGCCACGTGGTCTCCGCTCACACCTGCCAACCAGGCCGCCATCGACACGAAGACGGGGCCGTAAGGAGCCGTGGTCAGGCGCCAGACCGGGGACACGGCAGCAAGAAGGTTGCCAAAACGGCTCACGCCTAGGACGGCGGGCGAGTAGCTGTAAGGGCTCAGCTGAAGGTGGGCCAGCATGCCTTGGGCTAGGTAGCTGTACACGTCCCTGCTGAAAAGCGGTGGCCCGACGAGCAGCGGGAAGGCCCAGAGCGCGCCTACGACCGCGAGGTCCCGGCAGCGCAATGAGGGCGAGCGGCGGATGCGGCGGAGCATCCCGTACCACGTGGCAGACAAGCCGAACATACCCGCGTAGCAGACCAGGTAGTTACCGATATCGCCCACGCGAGGGGGCACGTCCACACCGAACCACCATCTCACCACGCCGCCGTCGTAACCCACGAGCACGGCAGAGCCCGAAATGGCCATAGCCATGCTGGCAACCAGGCCACCCAGCAGGTACCCCCCGCCAACCTCTTGCCAAATATGTGTCCAGTAACGCCGAAGGGGGCTACCAAAAGCCTCTGGGCCGGTCAGCGCTGCGTCCATTTTTACTGTGCTTGGTGGTTGGTGTTCATGATGGGCCGCTTCCTCGCAGCACGACGGCAAAGCCAAGGCGGGACCGACGACCTGAGGCTGTCATGCCCAGCGCCTGCACGTTTCCTGCTCTACCGCCGGCTGGCGCCTCCCCTTTGTATATGGAGTTGACGGGCCCTCGGGGTGCTCGCGCAAAACCACGAGCGGTTGCGCCGTAGCGTAGCACGTCGCGTTCCGTGCCGACAAGTTGGTGAGGTACTGTCCGCGCGCCGGGCCACGCAACCAACCAGGGAAAAGAGGGAGGTTCGCGCCACGCGCCTAGCCATTGGCCCCGGGTGTTTAGACTTGGCCGTTGTGCGGAAGCCCTTCCCGATGGTCCCGTCGCGGGTAGCCGTGATGGCCCGGCGGCAGGCAAGGAGCGCCACCGCCAGGTCTTTTCGGCGGGAGCTGCGACGTGCCCGGTTGGCGGTTGGTGGGCGGCCTTGACGTCGCGCCAGCCCTCGTCGCGGGCAAGTTCACCAGGCACTGCCATAGGTCCCGGCCTTGGCGGTCTCCTCTCATACCCGCCGCCCCGCCCCGAGGAGCCCCCCGCTGCAGGCCGGTGGAGCAATCTTGCCCGGGAGAGCTGGGCGGTATGGCCGGCCTTGGCCGTCCTTGTCTTCTACGCCTACGGGATGGCGTTCTGGTGGGGCAACTACCCGTTCCTCGACTTAAGGGTGTACATGGGAGCGGCTCAGGAGGTCCTCACTGGGCGCGACCCCTACGGCCTTGCGTTCACCTACGTCAACCTGCACGCCACGTACCCGCCGTTCGCGCTGGCCGTGCTCTCCCCGCTCTCGCTCATACCAATGCAGGCCCTGGTCTACCTCTGGTCGCTCGCGAGCCTGGCTTGCCTGGCCATGCTGATCTCGATCGTCTTGGGGGAGGTGGCCCCTGCGTTCTGGGTGACCGTCCGGCGCCGCCGGCGCCTACTACTGGCCGTATTGCTGGCGCTGCTCGCCGTTATCGTCATCCAGCCGGTCCGCGCCAACTTCGGCTTCGGCCAGGTCAACATCTTCCTCATAACCATGGTGAGCGCGGACGTGCTTGGCCGGAGAAGGCGCAGTCGCGGCGTACTCGTCGGCGCCGCCGCCGCGGTCAAGTTCACGCCTCTTATATACGTCGTTTTGTTCGTGCTGGAGCGCGACTGGGGCGCGGTCAAGAGGAGCGTCGCCACCTTCCTCGGCGCCACCGGGCTTGCCTGGTTGGTAGCGCCGGGTGCGTCGGCACAGTACTTCTTGCACTTCAGTTCCGTGGAAAAAAGGATCGGGACCCCTATTTTCGTGAGCAACCAGTCTCTCAACGGCATCATTACCCGCCTCGGCCTGGCCGGGGCGGCCGCCGACGGGACGTGGCTCGCGCTCTCGCTCGTGGTGGGCGTGCTGGCAGCCATGGTTGCCCGCAGGCTGCTCCTCCAGCCCGGGCGGTCGATGCTCTTGCCGCTGTTCGTGATGGCGACCGCAGGTTTGCTCATCTCACCCATATCGTGGGACCACCACTGGTCTTGGGTCGCCCTTTTCCCCTTTGCCTTGCTGGAAAGGCCGCTTCCGCGCCCGGTGAAGGCGGCCTTTTTGGCGGTGATCACCGTGTCTATGGCGGCGTTTTACTGGTGGGACCCGCCGGCTAGCCACGTGTACCACATACCAACCTGGTTTATGCGCCCAGTCGCGGACGACTCTCTTGCTCTCGCCGGCCTCGCCCTCGTGGCAGCCTGGGTCTGGGCATTGCGTAAGGAGATCTCACTTCGGGACCTATCCCCCTCGGCCCTGCTCGGGAGGCCGAAGGATCAGTTGAGCCCTTCCTTGGCAGTACCGGGTGCCGAGGCCTTGGCCGACGGGCCCTCTTTGGAGCGGCTAACGAGCCAGAGATGCCAGAGGTGGCGTAAGAACACTAACCCTTCAGCGAGCCGGGCCTTGGACTGGCCGGAGTAACGCTCGTCGAAGCGGTAGTCAACGTTGGTGGCGCGGTGCCAGTCGCCGCGGGCCACGACTTCGAGGAGGATCTTGTAGCCTTCTGGGCGGAGTTGGGCGCGGTCCACCACGGAGCGCTCGAGGGCGAACAAGCCGCTCATAGGGTCCGAGATGGCCCGGCTGTTCGGCACCAGCCTGTGCGCCAAAAACCGGCACGAAATAGCTATCACGCGGCGGAGCGGACCCGACAAGCCGTCTCGGCCTCCCAAAAAGCCGTAGCGGTTGCCGACGGCCAAGTCCCACTGCCCGGAGAGTACCGGCGACACGAGCGCAGGCACTATTTCGGGGGGGTGCTGTAAGTCGGCGTCCATGACAGCGAGGACACGGCCGCTGGCCTTGGAAAAGCCGAGCTTTACGGCTCCTCCGAGCCCGCCGTCGCGTTGGCCGGGCCAGCGGTGGAGGAGCGTGATCCTGAAGTCGGTCTCGCTCGCTAGGTGCTCGACTGTGTCGGGAGTCGTGTCGTCGGAATCGTCGACGAACACCAACTCCCAACCGCCCCCTAGGTCCTTCAGTGCACTGGCCAACCGTCGCACGAGAGGCTCGATATTGCTCGCTTCGTTGCGAGTTGGTATTACGACCGATAAAATAGGAAGGGCACTTTCGAGCACCTCGCCGGGCACGGTTTCGCAGTCTAGGCTCGGTGGAGGAGGGCCGTGGGCGCGCTCGGCTCGGCTAAGGTACTGGCCAATGAGGCGCGCCTTCGGGTCGCGAGATACGGGCGCGGCCCCACCCCACGCGCTCAGCCTGGTGCGTGACCACGCCGGCGCCCAGCCCGGCGCGAGGGGTGTCCGAGAACCGATCCGTTCCTTACCGGTGCCGCTCGGGGTGGGCCTGGCTTCGCACCTCGGCGTGTTGATGGTGGCGTCCGCCACTGCTGCCGCCAGCCGCCAGCCCTTCAGGCGGTTGCTGACGGCCTGGGACAGCAAGTGGTACTTAGCGGCGGCCGCCGGCTACCCGCACCACATACTGCCCGGGAAGGGTAACGCCGCCCAATCCTCGCTCGGTTTTTTCCCTGCCCTTCCTCTATTGCTCCGCCTGGTGCATGCCGTGTTGGGGACGGGCTATGTCACCTCGGGGATCGTGGTCAGTTCGGCCCTCCCGCTC
>DAHWQF010000379.1 GCA_027334785.1 Acidimicrobiaceae bacterium | reverse complement strand
CCTGAGCGTGCTCGGCCGCCGGGTAAGCGACCACGAACGCTCCGACGCCATGGCGTATTTCGATGACCCCGCGAGTCTCCAGGATCCGCAGAGCCTCTCGAAGAATGTTGCGGCTCACGCTCATACGGATGCAGAGCTCCCTTTCGGGAGGCAGCCGCGAGCCGACCGCGTACCGCCCGACCTGAACCGACGCCTCGATCCGGCTGGCGATGTCCTGGGGCAGCGGCCGCCGGCGGCCTTCGCTCCGCCATTGTTTTGTGGTGCCAGGTGCTGTTACGCCACCGCTCTCACGTGCCCGGGGCCTGCCGTCGGGGACGCTCGCCATACGACCACGACGGGTCTTGGTCCCCCCGGTCACGGCCGGGTCTTTCCGCTCGTGGCAACCGGACGACGCGCACCACTGAACGAGATCTCCGCTACGCGTAGCAGTGCACGGCGCCTTCGCTTGCCCAAAGTCTGGTGTTCCCCTTCCCGTGCAGCTTCCTACTTGTGGTTGAACCTCCTTCCAGATGCTAACCTCGGGCGCGTTAGGTGTCAAGGCGCTCATTGCGTTTCCAAATAGGCGACTTTGCCAGGTCATTTCCTTCGCGCCGGTCTCGTGGACCAGACCTGCGAGCGACCGTCAGGCTCCCTGAGCACGGTGAGCGGCACGTCAACTCCCGGGCGTTGCTCGAACGAGCGGAGGGCAAACTGACGGGTATGGCCTCGAAGGCACTCGAGCTGCTCCTCGGCGTGGACGTGGGTACCACGCGGACCAAGGCAACCGTCGTCGACGCCTGCGGGAAGGAGTTCGCGTGGGCCAGTGTGCCCACCCGGTGGCAACAGCTCGCCACGGGGGCCGAGACGAGCGCGGAGCAACTGCTTCGGGCGGTCTTGGAAGCGGCTGCCGCGGCCCTGGAGGCCGCGCCGCCCGGGCCAGTGGTGGGGGCCGGCGTCACCAGCCTGGCCGAGACGGCGGTGTACCTGGACGCCGGCGGCCGCCCGGCAGCGCCCTGTATTGCCTGGTACGACAGCCGGGGACAGGAGGCGGCGGCCGGGCTCGAGGAGACCTTCGGGGCGGAAGGCTTCTCTCGCCACACGGGCCTCGCCGTCTCGGCGATGTGCACAATAGCCAAGTTGAAGTGGCACCTGGCTAAGCGCGGCCCGGCGCCACGGAGCGTACTCAGTGTGGCCGACTGGGTCGTGCACGCCCTGGGTGGAGAACTGGCATCCGAAGCGTCGCTCGCCTCGCGCACCGGCGCTCTCGACGTGCCCGGCCGGCGCTGGTGGGGGGAGGCACTGGAATGGGCCGGTGTCGAGGCGGGCACGTTCCCACCCCTGGTGCCGGCGGGTACCAGCCTTGGCAAGGCCACGCTCGACCAAGCCTTTCACTTGGTTGGCGGCCTTGACCTTGACCAGAACGTTCTGGCTCGCCTTGAAGGGGCGGCCCTCACTTCGGCGGGCCATGACCACTTGTGTGCCGCCGCCGGCGTCGGTGCTACGAGCCCGGCGCAGGTCCTTGACTCGTGCGGCACGACCGAGGCGCTGGTGCGGGCCGTGGGCCCGCTCGATCGAGACGGCTTGGCCCGCGCCGTGCACGGGGGGCTGTGCGTGAGCTGGCACACCGTCCCGGGCCATGATGCCTTGCTCATCGGCAACCCCTTGGGCATGGTCCTTGACCGCGTGCTGCGCCTTTTGGGCATGGCCGGCGCTGAGGCCGCCGAGCAGCTCGACCTTCGTTCCGAGGGTGTCGCGCCTGGGCGCCTCCGCGTGGTGAGCAACGGCTTTTCCGGGGACCCCGCTGTGGAGGGCCTGCACCCAGAGGTGTGCCCCGAAGCCCTCTGGAGCGCCGCGGTGGAGGAGGTCTCGGCCAACGCAGCCGCTGCTCTGGCGGTCATCACCGACTTTGGTGGTCCAGCTGAGGAACTGCTGCTCTCCGGGGGCTGGGCCCGTTCTGCTGGTCTCCGCCGGCGCCGGCTCGGGTTGCTACCCCGGCTGCGTTGGCCGGCGGTGACAGAAGCGGGTGCTCGGGGGGCGGCTCTCTTCGGCGGATGCGCGGCGGGGCTCTTCGAAGGGCCGACCGTGTTCCCAGCGCCTGCCGACCAGCCCCTAGCTCTCTGAGGACGCGCAAAGATGGCGGGCATGCAGAAGATCATCAACGAACCGAGGGCCTTCGTCGACGAGATGCTGGAAGGCCTCTTGCTCGCCCACCCAGAGCACCTGCGCAGTCCAGCACACCGGGTGCTCGCCCGCGCCGGAGCTCCCAGGAAGGGCAAGGTGGCGATCGTGACGGGCGGGGGTTCGGGCCACCTGCCTCTGTTTTTGGGCTACGTCGGCCACGGCCTCGCAGATGCGGTAGCGGTGGGCGACGTTTTCTCTTCCCCGAGCGCCGAACAGATCTCCCAGGCGACCGAGGCCGTGGACGGCGGGGCCGGCGTCCTCTACCTGTACGGGAACTATTCGGGCGACGTGATGAACTTCGACATGGCGGGCGAGGTGTGCTCGGGCGGCGGGACCGAGATCCTCACCCTGCTGGCAGCAGATGACGTCGCTTCTGCTCCGCGCGGTTCTGAGGCTCGCCGGCGGGGGATCGCCGGCATCGCCTTTTTGTACAAGGTGGCGGGGGCCCGCGCCGATGAGGGTGCCTCGCTCGACGAGGTCGTCTCGGTCACCGAGCGCGCGGCCCAGGGCCTGCGCACTATGGGTGTCGCGCTCTCGCCTTGCGTGGTGCCCGCCGCCGGCAAGCCCACTTTCGACCTGCCCGCCGGCCAAATGGAAATTGGCATGGGGATACACGGAGAACCGGGCGTCCGCCGGGGGCCGCTGGAAGAAGCGTCGAGCATCGCGAACGACCTGGTGAGCCAGCTGGTCGCCGACCTCCCATACGAGGCGGGGGACCAAGTGGCGGTGCTCGTCAATGGGCTCGGGGCGACGCCCAGGGAGGAACTTTACGTGCTGTTCGCCTCGGTGCACGCGCAGCTTTCGTCCAAGGGCATACAGGTGCGCAGGACCTGGGTGGGGGAGTACGCGACCAGCCTCGAGATGGCTGGTGCTTCGGTGTCGCTGCTCCGGTTGGACGAGGAAATACTGGGGCTCCTCGACGCACCCTGCGAGTCACCTTTCGTGGTCAGGCGCTGACCGCGATGGCCGCTCCAGGGCTGGGCCGGGCACTTTCGGCTGCCGCGGCGGCGCTCCTTTCCTCGGCGGACGAGCTCAACCGCCTGGACGGCTTCGCCGGCGACGGGGACCTCGGCATAACCATGAGCGAGGTGGCCAGGGTGCTCGCTGAGCAGTCAGCCGGCGCCTCCAGCATGGGACCGGCCGAACTGCTCAGGTCCTGCGGGGCTGCCGTCGCGAGGCGGGCACCGTCCACGAGCGGCACCCTCACGGCCACCGCTTTCCTCCGGGCCGCCAAGGCGGTCGAGGGGGATGGTCGGAGCGGGCTCGAGCGGGTGGCCGCCTGCTTCACGGCTGCCATGGAGGGGGTGCAGGCGAGGGGCAAGGCGTCGCTCGGCGACCGTACGGTGCTCGACGGGCTCGACGCCGTCTGTACCAGCCTGAAGGCATCTGTTGAGGAGGGTTCCTCGTTGGCCGCCGCGCTCCGTGCCGGCGCCGAGGCCGCCTCCCGCTTCGCGGACGCCAGCGCGTCCATGGCCCCCAAGACCGGGCGCGCCAGTTGGATGGCCGAACGGGCGCTCGGTCACCCCGACGCGGGCTGCCAAGCTCTGGCTATCGCCCTTCAGGCCGTAGCCGAGAGCCTCGAGTGACGACGAGGGCACTTTTCCTAGCGAGGGCACTATTTCCTAGCGAGGATGCCGTTCGTGTCAGCGACTTCTGACGCCTTCGTCCACTCCTGACGCGTTCGGGGCGTATTTGGCGACGAAGCGTACATTTTTCACCGAAGCGGACATTTTCGGGCCCGCCGGCCGGGCTTGGCAACCGGTGCGGACCCCGCCGGCGGCCCCGACCGTGCCCTCGAGCCCCGCCGGCGGGCCCCCTCGTCAGCGCCCGTGGACGATGCTGTAGAGGCGGCCAAGCAGTTGGGCGGCCTCGGCCTGGGGCCGTTGCCACACCCGCCGGCCTATCACGATGCCGCTTGCGCCTGCCTTTATGGCGTCGCCGACCATCGAGACAAGCTCTTCGGTGGTGCCGGATTTCGGCCCGCCGAGCATGACG
>DAHWQF010000378.1 GCA_027334785.1 Acidimicrobiaceae bacterium | reverse complement strand
ATCTGCACCCGGGCGTCGCTGCGTGAGCTCGTCACGCCGGCGCTGCTCGCCGTGCTGGCGCCCGTCGTCGTGGGCTTCGGCATCAGCGACTTGGCTCTCGGGGGGTTCCTCGCGGCAGCCATACTCACCAGCCAGCTGATGGCGGCCTTCATGAACAACGCCGGCGGTGCCTGGGACAACGGCAAGAAGTACATAGAGGAGGGCCATATGGGTGGGAAGGGCTCGGAGGCACACAAGGCCGCGGTGATCGGAGATACGGTGGGGGACCCGTTCAAGGACACCGCCGGCCCGGCCTTCAACCCCCTTATCAAGTCCATGAACCTGGTCAGCCTGCTCGTGTTGCCAACCGTGCTCACCCTGCGGCACAACGACGCCGCCAGGTACACCATCGCCATCGTGGCCCTGCTCATAATTGCGGCCGGTGTGGCGTTCTCCAAGCGCAAAGTGCAAAGCGTTGCCGAGCCCGAGACAACTTCGGCCGTCCCCCAGTTCGCTGCCGCGGCCGGGGGAGCGGCGGGTGGCGCTCTCGCTGCCCCCGACGGCTCCAGCGGCACCGGGGCGACCGCCGGTGGCCCCGCTGCCGGCGAAGGGCCCGGCCAGCCCAAAGTCCCGGGCCAGCCCAACGTCCCCGGCCAGAGGTAGCCCTGTATGCCAAAGCCACTTGTCATAGTTGAGTCACCGGCCAAAGCGAGGACCATCGCGAACTTCCTCGGCAACTCTTACATGGTCGAGTCGTCGGTGGGCCACATACGCGACCTCCCAAGTGACGCCAAGGAGGTACCCGAAGCCATGAGGGGCGAGCCCTGGGCGCGTCTCGGGGTGGACGTCGACAATGGCTTCAAGCCCCTGTACGTGATCGTCCGCGGGAAGAAGGAGCGGGTGACCAAGTTGCGGTCACTGCTCAAGGACGCGAGCGAGTTGTACCTCGCCACAGACGAGGACCGCGAAGGTGAGTCCATCGCGTGGCACCTCCTCGAGGTCCTGCACCCGAGGGTCCCTGTCAAGCGGATGGTCTTCCACGAGATCACACGCGATGCCATCCGGGAAGCCGTCGAACACCCCCGCGACCTTGACCGTAGGCTGGTCGACGCGCAAGAAACGCGACGGATCCTCGACCGGCTCTACGGGTACGAGGTGAGCCCGGTCCTTTGGAAGAAAGTCCTACCGCGCCTCTCCGCGGGCCGCGTCCAGTCGGTGGCCACGCGGCTATTGGTCGAGCGCGAGCGCGCCCGCATTGGTTTCCGTGCCGCTTCCTATTGGGACATCTCCGGGCGTTTCCACCCATCTGGTAGCCAAACTGGGTCCAGTTTCGGTGCCCAACTGGTGGCCTTGGACGGGGCGCGCCTCGCGACCGGCCGAGATTTCGGCGAGGACGGCCGGCTCACCCGGGCCGGGGCCGTCGTGCTCGACGAAGAGCGTGCACGTGGGCTCGCCGAGCGCCTCGGCCCAGCGGAGTTCAAAGTGCGAAGCGTCGAGGAAAAGCCTTGGCGCCGCTCGCCCTACCCGCCCTTCATGACCTCGACCCTCCAGCAAGAAGCGAGCCGGAAGCTGCGTTTCTCGGCCGCGCGGACTATGAGGGTAGCCCAAGACCTTTATGAGGCCGGCCACATCACCTACATGCGTACCGACAGCACTTCGCTTTCCGACCAAGCCCTCGATGCCGCTCGACGGGCTGCGCTCGAGCTCTACGGGCGCGACTACGTGCCGGGTTCGCCACGGCGCTACGAAAAGCGGGTGAAAAACGCCCAGGAGGCGCACGAGGCTGTCCGTCCCGCCGGCGAACGCTTCATGCACCCCGACCAGAGTGGTCTTTCCGGCGATCACCTGCGCCTCTACGAGCTGATCTGGAAGCGCACCGTGGCGTCCCAGATGACCGACGCCGAAGGGCTCTCAGTGCAGGTGCGCCTAGGTGCACTCAGCACCGCGGGCGAGGACGCGGAGTTCGCCGCCAACGGCCGGGTGGTCAGTTTCCCTGGGTTTTTGCGTGCTTATGTCGAGGGCTCAGACGACCCAGAGGCTGAGCTCGAGGACAAGGAGGTCCGTCTCCCCCGCCTCGCCCGGGGTGACTTGGTTGTGGTCGAGGAGTTGCGGGCGGAAGGCCACACCACCCAGCCGCCCGCTCGCTACACCGAAGCCTCCCTTGTCAAGGCGCTCGAGGAGATGGGCGTCGGGAGGCCTTCCACGTACGCCACCATCATCGACACGATCCAGCAGAGGGGATATGCCTGGAAAAGAGGGTCGGCTCTCGTACCATCGTGGACGGCCTTCGCCGTAGTAGGCCTCCTCGAGCAGCATTTCGCCAAACTGGTCGACTACGGTTTCACCGCCGAGATGGAAGAAGACCTCGACGACATCGCCCGGGGTGACCAGGAGTCATTGCCGTGGCTGACAAAGTTTTACTTCGGGGCCCCTTCGGCCAACGGATCGGGTGGTGAGCGCCGCTCCGCAGCTAGGTCCGGAAAGAGCGGGGGGAGCCGGGCTGCTCTCCCTCCGTCAGGGAGCGGTAACGGCAGGGGCCTCAAGCAGATGGTGGCCGAGCGCTTGGACGAGATCGACGCACGGGCGGTCAACTCCATCCCGGTTGGCGGCCCGGGCTCGGGCGTTGTGGTGCGCGTCGGGCGTTTCGGG
The DNA here is from genome assembly GCA_027334785.1 of Acidimicrobiaceae bacterium. Taxonomy (GTDB): domain Bacteria; phylum Actinomycetota; class Acidimicrobiia; order Acidimicrobiales; family Palsa-688; genus JAJZYO01. The sequence goes on along the minus strand of DAHWQF010000378.1, from coordinate 1,528 downwards.
CCGTACCTGCAGGACGCGGCAAACGAAAAGCGGGCGTCGTTGCCCGAGGACCTGGCACCCGACGAGCTCACGTTGGAGCGTGCCCGTGAACTGCTCGATGCGCCTCCCCCCGAGCGGGCCGAGCGTGAGCTCGGCACCGACCCGGTCACAGGCCTCCCTGTTTACGTGCGCGACGGCCGGTACGGGCCGTACGTGCAGCTCGGTACGGAGAGCCAAGGTGCAGGCGCCGAGGCGAAGGAGGCGAAAACGGGCGCTGGGAAGGCAGCAAAACCGAAGACGGCTCAAAAACCCAAGAGGTCGTCGTTGCTATCGGGGATGTCGCCCGCCGAAGTCACCTTGGAAGAAGCACTCCGGCTCCTCACCCTCCCGCGCACCTTGGGCCGGGACCCCTCGAGTGGCGAGGAAATAGTGGCCGACAACGGGCGCTACGGGCCCTATGTCCGCCGGGGCAGCGAGTACCGCTCACTCGAGAGCGAAGAGCAGCTTTTCACCCTCGGGTTGGACGATGCCATCGAACTGTTCTCCCGCCCACGGACGCGCCGCACGCGTCAGGCGGCCGCCCCCTTGGCCGAGCTTGGCGACGACCCCGTGAGCGGCGCGCCGGTAGTGGTGAAGGAAGGCAGGTTTGGCCCGTACGTGACCGATGGCACCGTCAACGCTTCCCTCCAGCGCGGCGACAGCGTCGAAGGCCTGACCCTGGAGCGCGCCGCCGGACTGCTCGCCCAACGTCGCGCCCGGGTGGCGGCGGACGCCGAGGCGGGCCTACCTGGCACTCGTCGCCGGCCGGCGGCCGGCGGGCGCAGGCGGTCCACCGCCACCCGGAGCCCTCGGGCCACCAAGACGACCAAGCGCAGATAACACCTTTCACGCCAAAGCCGTTCCGGGCCCAAGGAGCGTCGGCGGGCAGCCGTCGGCGGGCAGCCTGGGCTGAGTGCTTAACTGGGGTGCGGTAGAGGGGGCGCTTGTGCGACCATGGGACCATGGCAGTTCCCGACAAGGCCCGTGTGTCAGCCCGCGCCGCCGCCGTGGCGGAATCAGCCACTCTGGCTGTCGATGCGAAGGCCAAAGCGCTTCGCGCCGCGGGCGAGGACGTCGTCGGTTTCGGAGCTGGTGAACCGGACTTCCCGACCCCGGAGCACATAGTAGAGGCGGCCGCCGCGGCGTGCCGCGACCGTCGCAACCATCACTACACGCCGACGGCAGGGTTGCCGGAGCTGCGGGAGGCGATCGCCGCCAAGACGGCCCGCGACAGCGGCTTCGAAGTGGTACCGTCCCAGGTGCTCGTGACAAACGGTGGCAAGCAGGCTGTCGAGGAGGCTTTCGCCGTCCTTCTCGACCCTGGCGACGAGGTGCTGGTGCCGGCGCCTTACTGGACCACCTACCCCGAGGCCGTCCGCCTGGCTGGCGGGGCGCCGGTGGAGGTGCCGACCACTCCAGAGAGCGGCTACAAGGTTTCGGTGCCGCAGCTCGAAGCGGCCCTCACGGCACGGACCAAGGTCCTGCTCTTCGTCTCGCCCTCCAACCCGAC
>DAHWQF010000377.1 GCA_027334785.1 Acidimicrobiaceae bacterium | reverse complement strand
CGTCTTGGACTTCCTCCTCTGGTTAACAAAGATAGGGAAGACAACCGAGCCAGTGCCCGCACCGGCACTCAAGCTTCAGGTGAGCGCCCGCATCGGCGGAGGTAGGTTGGCCGCAGGACATCCGTCCTAGCCTGAAAGTGGTCCTCGGCTTCTGGCGGGCTCGCTAGCAAGAGACCGAGTGGAGGGAACCGTTTGATCGCCTTACGGCGACCACGTTACCCAGCTTGGGGTCACGAACGCGTTCCAGCGTCCGCGGCGAGGCGGGCGAGAGCATCGGCTAGGGCCTTATCGCGGTCCTTCGTCGCGTTCTGATAGCGGAGCGCGGCCCTTGGGCTGGCACGACCGCCCCGCTAAATGATTTCCTAACGCAAGTCAAGCTCGCGCGCGAGATTCTTTTGAACTTGTGTTCGAACAGGCTCATTGAGTGGTGAGCTCTCGATAGGCGACAGGCTCCTCGCACGCGGGACAGCAACCACCGATGCCGATAGCCGAACAGAACAGGTTGCAGTCAGGGCATCTTTGCTCTCCGAGATAGCGAACTTCGCACGAGGGGCAGGCGTAGACGGTGACGGGCCGGCGGGGCCGGCGCGCGGGCAGGCTCGGCGGCTCCAAGCAGGGCTGGTGGCGCCGGCGGTGGGCTGCTTGGCGGCACTTGCCGCTGCAATAACTGGCCCGCCCCTGGGGCCTAAAAAGCTCGCCGCACACCGGGCAGGGCATCGTTATGCCATCGTTACGAGACGGGGTCGCGCTCATTTCAGGCTGCCTCGTGGGGGCTAGTTTGGGCCTCGGGCGGGCCGGACGCCGGAGCGGCTTCGGCCGACTCCTTCCTGCGCCGGCTCGCCCGCCCCTTCAGGGTCTTCGCGGCGCTGGCCTTGCGTCGTTTGGCACGCAGCTCTGGGGTTACCTTGTAGCGCTCGGCGCAGATCGCCCTGCCCTCGTCCTCGGTGATCACCCTGCCGTCGGTGTCACGCAGCTCGTAGCGGGTGCCATTGCGCCAGCACGCCGCGATGCGGCTCATGAGCACCGGGGCGACCGAGCAGAGGGCGGAGCCCTGGTGCTTGCCTTTGTCTACGACCAGGCGGTGGTAGCGCTCGGCCAGGGTCGGGTCGACCTTGCGGGCGTGGTCGGCCGCCATGTAGAGGGCCTGACGGAGCCCCGGGTCGCCGGTCTTGGTCGGCCCCCGGGGGTTGTCGCCGAGGCCGGACTGGTCGACCTTGGGGACGAGCCCGGTGAAGGCCCGCACCCCTGAGAGGTTGGCGAAGCGGTCAAGGTCCCCGGTGCGCCCGAGGATGCCAGCGGCCAGGGTCACGCCGAGGCCCGGGGCGGGCTCGACGATGCCGGTCGGACCTGCCTCTTTATAGAGCGCTCCGACCCGCTCCTCTATGGCCGCGAGCTCGGTGCCGAGCGCCCGCACGATGCGCGCCTCGGCGGCGATGTCTTGGGCCAGCTCGGGAAAGTCGAGCCCGCCCGAGGCTTCCCACAAGGCGATGGCCTCGTCGGCGGCGGCGAGCAGCTCTTCGGCCTTGCCCGTGCCGAAGTGGCCCCTCTCGTCTTGGCGAGCAGGGCGGCGACGCGGCGCAGGCCAGCCTTCTTCAGTGCCCTCGGGCCCTCCCCAGCGCTCGAGCACGGCCAGGGCGGACTTCGTGTAGTCGCCCGAGCCGAGCACGTCGGCATATCCCGGCCCGAGGAGCTCGACCAGGGCGTCGAGGCGCTGCATGGCCTGGATGCGGCGCCTCTGGATGGCCGAGCGGTGGCGCACCGCCCGGCGCAGCGCCTCGGCCGGGCCCAAGTTGTCGACCTCTCGCAGCCCCTCGGGGTGAAGGAGCGGCAAACGGGCGAGCACCCTGGAGTCCAGCTTGTCGGTCTTGGTGTGCTTGTTGAAGTAGTCCCGCAGGTCGGCCGACTGCTCCGGGGGCACCAAGACGACCTTGGCCCCCTTGGCCGCTAGCCCCGTTTTCCGCACCGTTTTGGGGCTAGTCCTCTGTGCTCTCGGGCCAGGGAAGCGGGATGTCGAGCAGGGCAAGGATGAGCCGTTGGACCTGGCTGAGTTGGTCGAGGACGAGCCCTTTCGCGCTGTATGTGACCTGGAGCCCGTCGAATGCAGTGAGCGCAGCACGGGCGGTCGGTTTGGCTGCTCTGCCTTCTGGGAGGATGCCAGGCAAGAGCGCTTGGTCGCCGAGGGCTGCTCGCAGCTCGGCTTCGATCAGCCCGAAGATAAGTAGTGCGATGCCCACCACCGCGACAAGCGCCTCGATGCGGGCGTCGTTGTGCAAGAACACCGGCCGGACGCGGAGGGTCTGCTTCAGGTCCCGGTGCCGCTGCTCGACGACCCACTGGTCCTTGTAGATCTGGAGCACTTCCAGCGCCGACAGCCGTCGGTGGTCTCGAGCAGGGAGGTTGGTCGCCAGGGCGTAAAAGCCGTCAAGGGCGCCGGCGGCCGCGACCGCCTCGTCGTTGCGGGACCAGCTGATCGTCGGCTTGCCGTCGGCCTCCCCGGTCTCGACCCTTATGAGCCCTGCGACCTTTTCGGACAGGACCACCGCCACCCTGTCGTCGACCTGCTTTTTGGTCTTGTAGTAGCGGCCGCCGAGCCCGTTGCGTACCCGAGCTAGGGCCGCCTCTGCTTTTTGAAGGGCCCTCTCGCGGGCGTCTTTCACCGATGCCTCTTCCTCGGAGGACCAGAGGTAGACGACATGGAGGCCGTGGCGCTCGCCGTGGCCGTCGGTGACCGGGAAGGGACGGAGCAGCCCTTTCCATACGGTGCGGTCCTTTTTCGGGAGGCGCTGCTCGCGTTGTGAGCAGTACGCCAGACGTTTTAGCTCCCTGAGCCCGCCGGGCACGTCTTTTACGAAGCGCTCCGCCCAGCCCGTGTCGGCGCGAAGTGGCACGACGAAGCCGACCTTGGCGCTGTCCAAGCTGCAGAGGTCTCCCAGGTAACCGAGCCCCGAGTCCGCCACGACGACGAGCCCGGGCGGCAGCGAGCCGGCCAAGGTCTCGACCGCCTCCATGAACGCCGGCAGCTCGCTCTCGGCCCCTTGGTGGGGGCGGAAGTACACCGGGACGCCCGAGCGGGTCGAAGCCTGCAGGGTCTTCACCTGCCGCTTGATGGTCCGCTCTGCCGACCAGCCCTTCTTCACCAGTGCCGAGCCGTCGTAGGAACCAGCGAAGCGCACCGCCGTCAAGTCGAGGTGGAGACGGGAGGCGTCCGTCCCGGGTTGGCCGATGCTGCGGAGGAGCAGCTTCGCCCGCAGCTCCTCGGCCTTCGGGGCGAGCGCTTCGAGGGCACGCCCGAGGCGGTCGTCGTTCAACAGGGACGCGGGCACGCCGAACAGCTCGACGACCGCCGCCGAGGAAGCCCAGGAGGCGATGTCGTAGAGAGGTGCAGGACCGCAGAGGCGGTTGGCGACGAGAGCGGCTACCACCTCGCCGTTGGTGAGCAGGGCGCGTCCGCGCATCGGGACGACCTCGTCGACCAGGCCTACCAGGCCGAGGCGCCCGAGGTAGTGGGCGACGACCAACAGCGGGCCGACGTCGCGGCGGGTGCCGGACGGCGGAGGGTCAAGGCGGGCAAAAGAAGCGGCGAGCTGGTCGAGTTGGCCCGACGCTTTGAGCTCGTCCTCCCGCCCAAGCGTGTGCACCAGGCGTTGACGGACCTGGCCGGCCTCGTTGCGGTAGGCCTCGACAAGGCGCAGGTAGACGTAGTCCCGGTCGCCCTTGTGCACCCTGTGCCTTTTCACGTACACGCTCGTCCGCTCCCTGATTGGTTGGCCCTACATTAGCTCGGTCCAATCGGGATAGCAAGGGCGTAATTACACTGCTGACATCATGGTCAGCGAGACAGAGTTGGCCCTACAAGTTGGCCCAGGGGTCCCTTGTTCCGCTCGATGACCAGCAGTTCCGGACCATCCAGGCCCGCCGAAGAGGGGCATGGCTCCTTACTGTGCGGAAAACGGGGCTAGCTCTTCAGCCACTGGGTGGTAAATGGGGCAGTCACTGTCGATGACCAATCCTACGTGCACCCCGTCCTGGCATTCCGCCGCGGCCCGTGTAACAAAGCCGCAGACGCCGCTCCTGATGACAGCTGAAGGCATTTTTGGCCTCACCTTTCCGGGTCATGAGGACTTGGCGGCTCCACTAACTGACCACCCTGCAGGACTTGCAGAT
>DAHWQF010000376.1 GCA_027334785.1 Acidimicrobiaceae bacterium | reverse complement strand
GGCGACCTCGGCCAGCTCACTTCAGCAACCTGGACAGCCTACGGTCGGCAAGCACCTTGCCGCCGGTCTGGCAGGTCGGGCAGTACTGGAAGCTGCGGTTGGACAGGTGCACCTCTTTCACCAGGCCACCGCACTCGGGGCAGGGCTCGCCGGCGCGGCCGTGGACGGCAAGGCCGGCTCGCTTGGCGTCCTTTAGTTCCTTGGCCGCCTGGCCGAGGCTGCGCTCGACGGCTGCCCCGAGCACACCTTTTAGCGCCTTGTACAGCCGTCCCAACTCGGCCGCGTCCAGTTTCGAGGCGGACTTGAAGGGCGACAGCTTGGCGGCCCAAAGGATCTCGTCAGAGTAAGCGTTGCCGACGCCAGCAATGACCGACTGGTTAGCGAGGACCGTCTTAAGCTGGCCCGGGGCGCCGGCGAGCGCGGCCTGCAGGGCCGCCTGGTCGAAACGGGCCTCGAGTGGATCCGGGCCGAGCCGAGCGATTCCTTCGACCGAGGACGGGTCGCCCACGAGCCACAACGCAAGCCTTTTCTCCGTACCCTGCTCCGTGAGGTCGAACCCGGCCCCGCTCGACAGCCCGACACGAAGCGCCAGCGGGCCCTTGCCCGGGCGCGCCCTGGCTGGCGGCACGGGGTCGCGCCAATGGAGCCATCCGGCCCGGGCCAGGTGTGCCACCAGCCAGAGGCCTCCGGTGTCCAAGCAGAGGTACTTGCCCCGCCGCCTTGCTCTTGCGAGTGCCCGCCCCACGAGGGCGTGGAGCGGGGGGTCGTAGGTCTTCAGCGCGGACAGCGAGGCGAGCTCGGCTCGTTCGATGACGGTGCCCGCAGCGTGCTCGGTCACGAACCGGGCCAATGCTTCGACCTCGGGCAGCTCCGGCAACGCCTGCCCCTAGCGGCCGCTGTGGCCGAAACCCCCGTTGCCGCGCTCGGAGCCGGGTAGCTCGGCCACCGAGACGAACTCGGCGTGCGCCACTTCTTGGACGACGAGCTGCGCGACACGGTCGCCGCGGTGGACTTCGTAGGGGTTGACCGGGTCGGTGTTCACGAGCAGCACCTTGAGCTCGTCGCGGTAGCCCGAGTCGATGAGGCCCGGGGCGTTCAAGACGGTGACGCCGTGGCGGAGCGCCAGGCCGCTCCGGGGCTGGACGAAGCCTGCGTACCCTTCTGGGATGGCGATTGCCACGCCGGTCGGAACGAGCGCCCTGCCGCCAGCGGGGCCGATGCTCACCCCCGTGCGGGCGACCAGGTCGGCGCCGGCGTCGTCGGGCCGGGCGTACGAGGGCAGGGGCAGCTCGGGGTCGAGCTGGTCCGCCTCGGGTACGGGGTTGGCCACGAGCAGGGCCGAGGTGACGCCGAGGTCGTCCTGCCGGCGCATGATCTCCGCCACCTCTGCCGGCGTACCGACGCTCCAATCGAGGCGCCGGCCCGAACTGTGCAGGTAGAACCCAGGGAAGTACTCCGTTTGGTACCCGACCACGGTGACGGACAGGCTCTCCAGCCGCTCCAGGGTGGCCGGCACATCCAAGATCGACTTGACCCCGGCCGACACGACCGTGACCGGCACCTCGGAGAGGACGAGCAGGTCGGCTGACTCGTCGAAGGACGAGACGTAGCCCCGGTGCACGCCGCCGATCCCACCGGTGGCGAAGACCCTGATGCCGGCCAGCGCGCAGAGCCAGGCCGTGGAGGACACGGTGGTCGCCCCGCTCGCGCCCGCGGCGAGGGCCGGCGCGACGTCACGGCGGCCCAGCTTGCGCAGGGAGACGTCCCCGGCCACGCGCTCGAGCTCCGCCGAGGTGAGGCCCACGCACACCGCCCCGTCGAGCACGGCGACCGTCGCTGGGCAAGCGCCTCGTTCGTGCACGGTTGCCTCGAGCTCGCGGGCGACCTCCAAGTTGCGCGGGCGTGGCAGGCCGTGGGAGATGATCGTGGACTCCAGCGCGACCACCGGCCGGCCCCCGCGGAGCGCCGCTTCGACCTCGCCCGAGAGGCGCAGAGGCGGTGTCTTCACGCCAGAACCCCTTGGTAGCCCCTGGTGAGGGCGGCGACCGCGCCCCGTAGCTGTTCGAGCCGTGCGCGCGCCGAGCCTCGTGCCTCTACCAGCCCTTCGCGGCCGCACGGCTCGGTCGTGACCTCGAAGTAGATCTTCAACTTGGGCTCGGTGCCGCTCGGGCGCAGGACGACCCGGCCCGCTCCGCCGAGCTCGAGCACCACCACGTCCGAGGGCGGTAGGTCCCCCTCGCCGGCGGCCAGGTCACGGACGGAGCTCACAGCTGTGCCGGCGAGCCTGTCGGGAGGCGCCGAACGCCACCGGGCCATCACAGCGACAAGGCCCTCGGGCCCATCCTCGCCTCGGAGCCGAAGCGACCATTGGGCCGTCGCGTGCACCCCGAAGGTGGCCTCCAGCTCGTCGAGGGGCTCGAGAAGCGACCGGCCCTCGTCTTTTGCCTCCGCCGCCATCTCCGCCACCACGAGCGCCGCCGACAGGCCGTCCTTGTCCGCGACAGCGTCCGAAACGGCGTACCCGAGCGCCTCTTCGTAGGCGAACAGCAACCGGTGACCGGGCCGTAACCGGGCCGCCCGGGCCAGCCATTTAAACCCCGTCAGGGTCTCCACGTAGGCCACCCCGGCCCGCCTCGCCATCTGCGAGAGCATGGTGGAGGAGACGACGGTGGTCGCCACCAGACGGCCGGCGCCTTCGCTCCGGGCCAGCAGGTGGGCCCCGATAAGGACGCCGAGCTCGTCGCCCGTCAGCACCCTGAACCCGCCCGCAGCCGGCACGGCGACCGCCAAGCGGTCACCATCGGGGTCGTTTACCAGCACCACGTCGGCACCGACGTCCTCGGCTTGGGCCAGGGCGCGGTCCATCACCCCAGGTTCTTCGGGGTTGGGGAAAGGGGCGGTCGGGAAGTCGGGGTCGGGTTTGGCCTGGGAGGGCACGAGCGCCGGCGGCTCGAAACCGGCCTCCTCCATCAACCCCGGCAGCACCGCGGCCCCCACCCCGTGCAAGGGGCTGTAGACGCTCCTCAGCCGGCGCGGGCCGGAGGGGTTGAGGACCCCGAGGGCGGCGCTGCGGTACGCGGCCAGCACGTCAGCCTCGTCCACCTCGGCCATGCGATCGCCGAACGGCCCGAGCAGCTCTCGGTCAGGTGGCACGCCGGCTGTTTCCGCCGCGGCGGCGACGGCGGCATCGTGGGGCGGCAGTATTTGCGCCCCGTCGGCCAAGTAGACCTTGTAGCCGTTGTCCGGGGCCGGGTTGTGGCTGGCGGTCACCATCACACCAGCGGCCGCGCCCAGGTGGCGCACGGCGAAAGCCAGGACCGGAGTGGGCAGAGCGCTCCGGAAATGCAAGGCCCGCAGCCCCGACGCCGCCAGCACCCGAGCGGCGTCCCAGGCAAAGTCCTCCGACCCATGGCGGGCGTCGTGGCCGACGACAACGGGACCCGGCCCGCGGACGAGCTCTTCTGCCGCCGCAGCCCAGGCCGCCGTCAAGGAGCCTCGCGCCGTGTCCCCTCTGGGGGACGGCCCCTCCGAGAGGTAGCGGGCCAGCCCTGCGGTGACCCTGCGCACGACGGCCCGGTTGAAGCGCGCCGGGCCGGCCCCTAGCGGGCCCCGGATACCGGCCGTGCCGAAGGCCAAGGGGTGCTCGAAGCGCTCCCGCAGCCCGGCTTCGTCGCCCCTGGCCAGGAGGCCCGAGATCTCTGCCCTGGTAGCCGGGTCAGGATCCTGAGCGAGCCACGCCTCAGCCTGGTCGGCTAGCTCTTGGGGGACAGTGCCCATAGGAGTGCTCACAAGAGCGGCAGGAGCTCGGCGAGCAGCCGGCCGAGGCGGGGCGCTGCACGGTCGCCGGCGGCCAGCACTTCGGCGTGGTCGAGAGGTTGGGGGGAAATGCCGGCGGCCAGGTTGGTGACAAGAGAGAGGGCGAGGACTTCTGCACCCAGGTGACGAGCTGCGATGGCTTCGAGCGCCGTCGACATACCGACCAGGTCGGCACCGGCGCCGCGAAGCATGGCGATCTCTGCGGGCGTCTCGTAGTGCGGGCCCGGCAACGCCGCATAGACGCCCTCGGGCAAGTCCCGGCCGGCTCGGCGAGCCACCTCGCGGAGCCGGGCACAGTAAAGGTCGCTCAGGTCGACAAAGCGCGACCCGTACGGCGCCGGCGGCTCCTCGCCC
>DAHWQF010000375.1:3554-4173 GCA_027334785.1 Acidimicrobiaceae bacterium | reverse complement strand
CGCTACCTCCGCGGAAGTCGGATCCGATGACCCCGGAGTTCTCCAGGTTGATCATCTGCAATAGGACGGCCTCGGTGCTCACACCGTTCACGTAGCCGGCTGCGCTCGTGTAGTACTTGTTCGTGAAGGACCCCCCGCCGCTCCAGACGTACGGGGCCACGTTCCAAATATCAGTCCCGTCGACGCCGAGGCCGAAAATGCCCTTGGACTTGTTGGTCAGCTTCTGCGCGTCCACCCACACTTGTGAGAGGGTCTTCGGGGGCGTCAAGCCGGCTGCTGCGAAGAGGGGCTTGTTCCAGAAGAGCACCTGCGTGTTGGTGTCGTCGGGCACGCCGTAGTAGCTACCCTTGTAGTAGTTCGTCGACAGCGGGCCAGGGAGAGCGGCGTTCTTGAGGGACTGGAACCACTTGAGGTGGGTAAGGTTCATGAGCGCACCCTCCTTCGCGAGCTGCGGTACCCAGATGATGTCCGAACGCAGCACAGCCGGTGGGTTGCCGCCCGCGACAGCCGCTACGTACTTCTGCAGCAGCTGCGAGTAAGGCACGACGACCGACGTGACCTTGATCCCTGGGTTCTCCTCCTCGAACTTTTTCAAGACGACGTTTTGCATCGTCGTCGC
>DAHWQF010000375.1:0-3544 GCA_027334785.1 Acidimicrobiaceae bacterium | reverse complement strand
ACGACGACCGACGTGACCTTGATCCCTGGGTTCTCCTCCTCGAACTTCTTCAAGACGACGTTTTGCATCGTCGTCGCTTCCTTGTCAGTGGTGTTATAGGCGTTCCAGAACTGCAGCGTCACAGTTGACGCGGCAGAGCTGACGGTCGGTGTAAGGCCGATGAGCGTGGCGCTCGCGGCGAGGGTGGCGCATGCGAAGCCCCGTACAAAAGGCCGTCGCCTGTCGCTCCCCGTTTTCGTGAACAAGGTTGTTCTCCTGGTCATTGTATGTTCCCTTTCATTTGTTGGCTATTGTTGGTTGAGGGCCACTGATGGGTAGGTGACTTGGGCCGAGGGGGGCACCGTGCACGGAGGTGGGGGTGGCTCCAACTGGGAGCGGGCGGCATGCTGCGAGCTCGGTTGCTAGGACGATGTACATTGCATGCGACCAGAGAAGATCTGCCGCCGGAGGGCCCCAACGCTGGACCCACTCCCAGTAGCTGTGCGGGTCGCGTCCCTCTCCCCCGAACTGCTCGCCGAGACGTCCCTCGTCGTCGAAGCGCGCTTCGATCCATGAGAGGCAACGCTCGGCGGCAACCAGGTCGTCGGTACTGGTGTAGTACCAGCCCAGCGATGCCGTGAGGACCGGCCAGGCGCCGCCCCCATAGTACGTATCAGCGGGGTTGCGGCGGACGCCCCCATCGAGGTCGAGCTCCGCCGAGATCCGCTGCACGGTCTCGACGAAGGCAGGATCGTTGAGGGGGACGACCTCAAACGGCACACCGAGCCAGAGGAGTGCGCCATCGACGTCCCCGCTGCGGTCGGACTTGCGAAAGTACCCGTCCCGGCGCGCCCGGCCCAGCACAGAGGCACGTACGGCCTCTGCCTGCTCGGCCAAGGCGTCGTCGTCGAGCATGGCCGCGGCTGAGCGCAGGCCGGCATAGACGCAGCCAAGGGTCGCCGTATGTACGGAGCCGCCATCTTCTTCCCAGACGTCGAAGCAGGGTGACGTGCCGAAGGCAGCAACGTAGGTGGCCGTGCTCTTGACCGCAGGGACGAGCCCGGAGGGCAAGGCCAGCCCGCCGGCCGCCTGGAGGTGCTGGTGCAGGGACCAGAGCCAGGTGCCATAGCCGTCGACTTGGAAGTTCGGCCAGTCGTCGTCCACGACGGCGCCCTCCAAGCTGAACCTGGCCGGTGGCATCGCTTGGACCTCGACGGGCAAGCCGGCTGAGAGCCGTTCCAGGGCCGCCGACATGAGAGGCATGGCACGGTCGATGGAGCCGGCGCACCAGTCGTGGAAGCGCCCCGCGGCTTCGGTCTCGCCAGCCCGGTCGAGCGCATAGGCGGTGAACGAGCCGTCGCGGAGCCAGCAGAACTTGTACTGCGTGAAGTCGGGCGACGCCACAAGGGCACCGCTCTCATGCTGGTCACGGAGGATCCTCTCCACCGACCGCTCAACCTGCGTGGTCCTGAGATCGGGCACCGACCCAGTTTCGGCAACCAGCTCGTTCATACGATATATAAAGTAACCCCGGAGCGACGCACTGTCAAGCCGACTAGACTCAGGGCAGCCGTGCACCTAGCTGCCGCCAAAGATCTTCGGTCTCGAGTCCTCGCCCAGTAGGGCCGCAAGCCCCTTCAACTCCGTCACTTGCATTAGCCCGACAACAAACAGACAACCGCTTCGTGCAGGAGCTAACCTAACTGACATGGAGGACGATGGCATTGCAGGTAGTGACCTCACCCGCATGGAGGTGCTCGCGTTCCTTGGGCGAGAGGGCCCAGCGTCGCGGGCCACCATGGCCCGGGAACTGGACCTGAGCCCGGCCACAGTCAGCCAGGTCACTCGCCGGCTCATACGCCAGGGGGTCGTGGAGCCGCTCTACTTCGCCCCCTCAGAAGGGGGTAGGCCGGGCCAGCTCCTCGGCCTTGTCGGCGATGCCGGCCGCGCAGTCGGGGCCAAGCTCGCCGCGGACCACGTTGTGTTGGTCGACGTCCGCCTTGACGGGCAGGTCACGGAGAGCCAGGCCGAGCCCTTCGATGCCATGGCGCCCGATGCGGTCGAGAAGCTCATGGCGCTGCTCGGTTCGTTCCTCCAAGCTGGGCGGGCCCAGTTGTTGGGGGTCGGAGTGTGCGTGCCCGGCGTCGTCGACCACCCCGACGTGGGCGACGTCAACGCAGAAGTGCTCGGCTGGGCCAGGATGCCGCTCGGCACTCACCTGCGCAAGAGCCTGGACGTACCTGTCCTCGTCGAGAACGACGTCAAGGCGCTAGCCGTGGCCGAGCGGCTCTTCGGCCGGGGGCGGAGCCGGCCCAACTTCGCGGTCCTGACCGTAGGCAGAGGCGTCGGCTTTGCCAGCGTGTGCAACGGCGTGTTGCAACGGGGCTCCAATGGCGGGGCAGGTGAGATCGCCCACGTTGTCGTGTCCCCGAACGGCGCCCAATGCGCCTGCGGGCAACGGGGCTGCCTGGAGGCTTACGTCGGAGCTGAGGGCCTTGCCGTCGCAGGCCGGGCAGCAGGTGTGCTCAAAGCAGCGCAAGGCGTCGAGCGGCTCAAGTCGCTGGCCGACTCGGGCGATGCCCGAGCGAGGGAGATCTTTGCCCGCGCCGCCCAACGCCTGGCACAGGCCCTCGCACCCGCGATAGCCGCCCTCAACCCGGACGCTCTCCTCGTAGCCGGCGAGGGAACGGATTCCTGGCAGCACTGGGACACCTCGTTCCGCAGCAGCTTGGCCCGCCGGCTACCGAACTGGATGCGCGACATACCGGTCGAGCTTGACGAATGGGACGACACGAGCTGGGCGCGGGGCGCAGCAGCCCTCGTGCTCGCTGCCCCCTTCGACCGCAACGCTGTGGCCGGTGAGCAACGCTTGCGGGTGCTGGCCCGGTTGCACGGCCGGTCCGTCCGGCGAGCCTGACCGGCCTCTGGGAGGGGCCCTTCACGCTGGAGTTGCGAAACGGTCACGGATAGGGCGTAGAACAGTTGCGACAAGAAGACCCAGCAGACACGGCCCCACGAAGTGGCACTCGCCGAGCGACGCCTCGCGGACTGGCACCGGCGCTCGCCTGGCTGAGCCTATGATCTAAAGAGCATACTGAAAAGGTCATGGACATATGAAGTCACAGAGCACAGACGAGCTCGACGAGCTGATCACGGAACGGTCCCGGGCTAACCCGGCGTTCCCAGCAATGGTGGACGAGGCCTTGGCTGCTCGTGGGCTGCTTCGGGAGCTAACCCAAGCTCGCCTCGACAAGGGCCTCTCTCAGACGGTTGTGGCTGCTCGGATGGGCTCCTCACAGTCCGTTGTGGCGCGCATCGAGCGGGGCGACCGAGACGTACGTGTCTCTACCCTTTCGCGCTACGCCGCCGCTGTCGGCAGGCGCATCTCCTGGACCGTCAGTAAAGCGGAAGCTGGCTGAACCGGGAGTGTCGGCTCGCGCAACTCGACGCTCGGGAGGGTGGCGAGGGGTGCGACCGAGCGAGGCACCATCCCCCATTTGAGGGCCTGGGTCAACGCCGACGAGATGACCATGTGATGAGCGCGCACCGTAGAGGGGGCCAAGCC
>DAHWQF010000374.1 GCA_027334785.1 Acidimicrobiaceae bacterium | reverse complement strand
AGCCACCACGGAGCTCACTCCGAGCCACCCGCCTCGAGGCGCCGGCCACCACCGGCGTGGAGCGGTACCCCCGGTGCGCGGCGGGCCACGTTGGCCAGCAGCCCGGCCGCGAACAAGTCAATGACGAGCGACGAACCACCGTAGGAGACAAAGGGGAGGGGCACGCCGGTGACGGGGAACACGCTGGCAACCGCCCCTACGTTGACGATGGCTTGCAGGACAAGCCAGACGGTCACGCCCGCCGCGACCAAGCTCTCGAAGGTGGTCCCTGCCCGCCACGCGATCCTGATGCCCACTACCCCGATAACCGCGAAAAGCACCAAGACGACGGTGGTCCCGGCCAGCCCCGTCTCCTGACCGATTACGGCGAATATAAAGTCGGTGTACTGGTTAGGCAGGTAACCCCAACTGGCCAGGCTCTGGCCAATACCGCTCCCGGTAAGGTGGCCGGTGGCGAGCGCGATCAACCCCTGCATCGACTGGTAGCCGGTCGTGGTGGCGTGCGCGGCAGGGTTTAGGTAAGAGGTGAGGCGGGCGAGGCGGTAGGGGGCCGACACGGCGAGCGCCAAACCGCCGACCGCCACGAGCGCGCCGGTCGCCCCGATCCAGCGGAGCGGGAGGCCGGCGGCGAAAAGGACCGCGAGGCCGATGGCGCACACCACCACGGCCGTCCCGAAGTCGGGCTGTTTCATGATGAGCGCCCCGAAAACGGCGAGCACCACGAGCACCGGCCCGGCCCGGTAGCGCCAGTCCGCCTTTCCTTCCCGTCGAGCGAGGACGTCGGCAGCGAAGAGCACCACCGCGAGCTTCGCTAGTTCGGAAGGTTGGAACTCCAATGACCCGGCCCCGAGCCAGCGCGACGCCCCGCCGGCGCTCCTGCCGTGCACGATCACGGCCATCAGCGCCAGCGTGGTCACGACCAGGAGCGGGCGCGCCAGGCGCTGCCACGATTGGAGGCTGACGCCCTGGGCTAGGAAAAAGGCGACGACGCCCAGTATGAGGAACAGGCCTTGGCGCTCGAAGTAGTACCAAGGGTCCCCGAAGCTCCTGAGGCTCGTCACCGAAGACGCCGACAGCACCATCAGCAGCCCCACCAGGCACAGCGCGGCGACCGTGCTTACGAACACGGCGTACTCCGCCCTCCGCGAGCTGGTCGTCCGCGAGGTGCCAGTTGGCGAGGTGCCCGTTGGCGAGGTGGTGGCCTGCGCCCGGCTCGCCGCCTGGCCCCGGCCCGCGCGCGAGGCACCTCTGACCGGTGCCGGCCCACTAACAGGAGGCGCGCTCAACTCCCGGCCTCCCTCATCCCGACACCCCACCGTGAGCGAGGAAGTCTGCGTAGAAAATCCCGAGCGCGAGCGCGGTGAACAGCCCGGCCAGGATCCAGAAGCGGACAGTCACCGTGGTCTCGGGCCAGCCCGCTAGTTCGAAGTGGTGGTGGACCGGTGCCATCCGGAAGACCCTCCGGCCGAACATCCTAAAGCTCGCCACCTGGACGATCACCGAAGCGGCCTCGAGCACGTAAAGCCCTGCTATGACGGGCAAGAGGAGGTCGATGTTCTCCAGCAGGGCGAGCACAGCCACCCCGGCTCCGATGCCGAGGGAACCGGTGTCGCCCATGATGATCCGAGCGGGTGCGGCGTTCCACCAAAGGAAGCCGGCACAGGCCCCGATGAGGGCGGCGGCCATGATCGCCTCGTCGAGCGAGGCCGGGTTGTGGTAAAGCACGGGGTGCCTGACCTGGAAAAAACCAATCACGGTGAAGGCGGCGAAGGTGAAGGCCGAGGAACCCGAGGCCAGCCCGTCGAGGCCGTCGGTCAGGTTGACTGAATTGCTCCCCCCGACGATGAACAGCACGGCCATAACGACCCAACCCACCTTGCCGAGCTGAAGGTGAAGGGAGTTGTAGCTGGTAAAAGACAGATCGGTGCCCACCTTCAGCCAGTACACGGCTACCAGGGCGAAGCCGAGGGCCACGATCAACTGGCCGGCGATCTTGGCCCGCTTGTTGAGCCCCAGGCTCCGCTGGCGGGTGACCTTCAACCAGTCGTCGATGAAGCCCACTAGCGCGGCCGCACAGATGGTGAGCATGCCGACGATGCCCCGGTCGGTGAAGGTGGTCCAGACATGCGCGGCGGCATAGCCGGCGAGCGCTGCCCCCATGATGGCCAGGCCACCCATCGTGGGCGTGCCCGCCTTGGAGAAGTGGCCGGCCGGTCCCTCCTCACGGATCGGCTGGCCGATACCGCGGACGCGTAGCTCACTGATGAGGAGCGGCGTACCCAGGATCGCCACGAGGAGGGCGACCCCGGCACCCATCAGGAGGTCCTTCACTCTGGCGCCCCTCCCGGCCGTACATCTCGTCGACCGCCCCGCAAGATCTGCCGCGCCACCACGGCGTCGTCGAAGGGTTCCACCCGGGTGCCGAAATCCTGGCCCGTCTCGTGGCCCTTGCCTGCGATCAAGACGACGTCGCCGGGCCGGGCCAGGCCAAGGGCTCGGGCGATGGCTGCCCCGCGGTCAGGCTCGACCAGGAGACGGCCCCTGGCGACGCCGCTCACGACCTGCTCGATTATGGCGAGCGGAGGTTCGCTCCGAGGGTTGTCCGAGGTCACGATCACGGTGTCGGCCAACCGGCCCGCCACGCGGCCCATGAGCGGCCGCTTCCCCGGGTCGCGCTCGCCCCCCGCCCCAAAGACGACGATGACCTCTCCTGTCCCTCCGTGCTCCCCAGCCCTCGGCCCGTCCCAGGTGGGTGACTCCGGGCTGTCGTCGCCGGGGTTCCGAGCCGCAACCAGCTCGCGAGCGGCCAGCAGAGCCTCGCCGAGCGCTCCGGGCGTGTGGGCGAAATCGACCACCACGGCGAAGGGCTGGCCCTCGTCCAAGAGCTCGAAGCGGCCCCGTACACTGGCTGCCGTCGCCAGGCCCTGGGCGATCGCCTCTCGCTCGAGCCCGAGCTCCTCGGCCACGGTGGCGGCGGCGAGGGCGTTGGCCAGGTTGAACCTTCCCGGTAGGCTGAGCTCGAGACGAGTGCCCCGCCAGGAAAACGAACTTCCGCGAGGCCTGCACTCCAGCTCGGTCGCCTCTTCGGGAGAGTAGGTCACGACTCGCTCTGGGCCCCCCTTGCTACGAGCGAGGTAGTCGACTAGGCGCGCCCCCCACGGGTCGGCCCGATTGACCACCGCCACGGCCACCGGGACCTCAGTGAACAGGCGCGCCTTGGCCTGGAAGTACGCCTCCATCGTGCCGTGGTAATCGAGGTGGTCCTGGCTCAAGTTGGTGAAAACGGCGGCGGCGAAGCGCGTCCCGTCAACGCGGTGCTGGTCGAGAGCGTGCGAGGAAACCTCCATGGCGACGGCGAGAACACCCTCTTCACGAAAACCGGCCAGCCGACGCTGAAGGTCAGGGGCCTCCGGCGTTGTGCGAGGGCCAGTCAGGGTGCCGATCACGCCTGTCTTCCACCCCCCGGCCCCGAAGACCGAGGCGAGCAGGGAGCAGGTCGTCGTCTTGCCGTTGGTGCCCGTCACCCCGACCACCTTCATCGCAGTGGCGGGGAAAGACCACAGAGCCGCGGACATGGGCCCCAGGGCACGCCTAACCGAGGGCACGATGACCTGGGGGACGTCGACGTTGACGGGTCGCTCGCAAGCAACCGCCACGGCACCACGCGCGACCGCTTCGGGGGCGTAGTCGTGGCCGTCCGAGCGCGACCCTGTTACGCAAGCGAACATGGCCCCTGGCGTCACTTCTCCCGAGGACATGACCAGGTCAGCTACGTGCGGGCCGGCCGCAAGGCTGGGGCTCCAGGGCAGGAGGGCCTGGCCGGCGGAACGCACGAGGACGTCGGCGCTACCGAGGCCAGCCAAAGTGAGCAGCGCTCCCAAACCCACGCACGGCCGTGTCAAGCTCCCCCGACCCTAGTGGCCAGTACCGCTGCTACGGGTGAGCCTGGCCCCTCCGGTGCTACCAGCCCCGACTGGGCTGCCTGCACTGGCGGTGCCGCCTTGGGCGCTAGCCCCCACCCGGACATCGGGTGTGCCGCTCAGGCCGGGGAGGGTTACGCCACCGGCAGCCACTCCCTCGGCACCATACGGCGTTGCCAGGGGCATTCCCGGGACCGACACCTGGTGCTTGACCGGGGGGATGCGCAGGCGCTGGAGGGCGTCGCGCGCCAAGATGGCGAAGATGGGGG
>DAHWQF010000373.1 GCA_027334785.1 Acidimicrobiaceae bacterium | reverse complement strand
CTGGTCGAGCGTGGCGCCGTCGAGAACGAACCAGTAGCTCCTCTCGGGCAGGACCACTCTCTTCGTGTCGGCCAGGGCGTCTTTCTTGGTGTCCGATGGTGACGAGGCCGAGAGGTCGAACTCCGACCCCTGCCAACCATCGATCTGGCCGGCCTCCCCGCAAGCGGGGCAGTGCCAGTTGATCTGTGAGGGCACGTCTTGGCGCTCGACGACGAGGCGTCCTGGACAGGGTGCCCGTTGCGGTCGTCGGCGGCAGGCGAGCGCGGTGGCCCGTGGCCCCCGCTCGGGGGATGCCGTCGCCGCAAGCACTACGCGGCGCAGGTAGCGAGCGAACCTGAGCGCCGGCCGGGGCGCGTCCGGGTCGAAGTCGATGCCCTCGAAGTGACGAAGGTCGGTGACGTAGAACAATGGCGCCTCGCGACCTTTCACCCGGCGGACGCACCTGCGCGCTTCATCAAATCAGCCACCCTAGCCAGATTCTTTTGGCCCGCCTAGGCTACGCCGGCTAGAGCCGTTGTGCGGGGCAGTTCCCTGGCTTCCTCTGAACCGGGGAGCGGGGCACCACGATAGGCCGACCGGCCGGCCCAGTCGGCCGGCCCAGTCGGTCGGTCGGGGGGGGGCCCTATGCGGGCGACCAACCGGACGAGGATCGTCGTCGGCGCCATAGAACTCGTTGCCCCACAACGGTTTTCTGGCATCGCCTCCGGAGTGTGGGCGGTCACGACGGGCGCATGTAGTGAGTTGAGCAAAGGACACAGACGGCTGGGGTGCCTGGTGCGAAGCCCGGTGCTGGGAAAGTCTGGCGACCGGTGACAAGCCCCCCGTCACTGCCTGTCCAAGCCACCAGGCGCTAGAGAGCACGAAGGGCCGACGGCCAGCCACTACCCGGCTCGTGCGCACATGGGCGAAGTTGCTCGGTCGAGAGGGCCATGAACAGCACCCCCAAGCTCATGACCATCGAGGCCGCGGCCGAGTACCTGGGCGTCCCCGTCCGGGTGCTCCGAGGGCTACGCGAACGGCGTATGGTCCCCGTCGTCCACTTCGGGAAGAGGATCTACTTTCAGCGAGAACACTTGGACGCCCTGATAGAGGCTCGTTTCGAGCCGGCTATGAGAGGGGTGTTGGGCTGGACGGGCCGAAGGCATACCATATGATGGCCTAAAGGGCCCGTTCGGGTTCGTCCGGGGTTGTGTACCACTGGTACGAGTGGTACCATGGTACTTGTGGACACCTCACCAACCTTTGGACCTGGGTACCAGTTCAAGGCGCGCGAAGCACGCGACCACTTCAGGGAGTTGTTGGACATTGCCGAGGGCGGTGGCGTGGCCGTCCTCCGGCGCAA
The DNA here is from genome assembly GCA_027334785.1 of Acidimicrobiaceae bacterium. GTDB lineage: Bacteria > Actinomycetota > Acidimicrobiia > Acidimicrobiales > Palsa-688 > JAJZYO01. Next base: position 2,846 of record DAHWQF010000373.1, on the reverse strand, counting down.
GGCCCCCTTGGCGCTCGTCCGCCGTGAACTGCTGGACCAAGCCCTCGCTGCCCAACACCCCTTCGACGTGAAGGTCAGCTTCGACGGTGGCCAGACCTCGATGTGGATCGATGGGGTGCCGGTCCATGGTGTGGGCGACAGTTACGACGAGGCTGAAGAAGACTTCTTAGACGCTTTGGCCGACTACGCCGAAGCTTGGGTAGAGCGCCTGCGGTTTGCCCCGAACCACGCTGCTAACGCTGGCCTAGTCGCCCGCGTCCTCCTGTACGCCGGGGACACCGACGAGCTGCGCCGAGCCGTCTTCGGTGAGAGGTGAGGCCACTACCACACTCTGCCCACCGCAAGTTCGTCGAGACGGAGGGCTGGGAGAAGAAAGGTACTGCTCGTGGTCCTTCCAAGACCGGCGACCATTACCGCTACGAGCTGGTCCTGGCCACTGGTGACGTGCTCACGACCAGGGTCTCCCATGGCCCTGGTCAGATCAACGACCCAAGGCTTGTTGCCGCCATCCTCCGGGACCAGTTGGCGGTCACAGAAGATGACTTCTGGCGCTGCGTGGAAAAAGGGGTGCTACCGCCCCGGCCGCAGGCGTCGCCAAGCACGGCTACGAGAGAGGCCCTAGATGCCAAGCTTGTGCGCAACCTTGTCCGAAAGGTTGGGCTCACCGAGGCAGATGTCGCCAAACTGACCAAGGCCGAAGCTGTCCGGCGTTGGCAGGAGCACCTGAGCAAAGGCACCGAGGACGATCGCGGGCCGGCCTTCATGCGAGAAGAGCAGGCCGTGGAGGGTAGGGGCCTGGACATAGGCTTTTGACTTGAGGGCTACAAAAAGAAGCTGGAGACAGCTTTCCAGCTTTTGACGCCTTCGTGGGAGCTCGCTACGGACCAGCCATCCGTAGGGACGTTAGCTTCTGCCATGCTTCGCCGGCTGGCCTGAACCATCCAGGCCTTGGGCCGGCCTCCAGTTGGGGGACTACCCTCGTGCCGGTGAGCCGTCGTCAGTTCGGGAGCGTGAGGAAGCTGCCCTCGGGCCGGTGGCAGGCCCGTTATGAGCACCAAGGGCAGCGGTACCCGGCGCCTATGACCTTCGCCCGAAAGGGCGACGCCCTTGCTTGGCTGGCCGAGGTCGAGACGTCTATCCGACGTGGGGTGTGGGCCGACCCGGAGGCCGGGAAGGTGACGCTCGGGGAGTGGTTGGAGCACTGGCTGGCCACCGTTGTAACAGGACGGGTTGGGTCAGAGAACACGCTCGCCCTCTACGCCATGATCGTCCGCGTCCATGTCGTCCCAGCCTTAGGCTCGGTGGCACTATCCGAACTGACTCCAGAAGACGTGGACAAGTTCTTAGTCGGCAAGGCCGCGGCTGGGCTCAGCGGTTCGTATGTGCGCCGGATGCGTATGATCTTGACGGACGCCCTCCGGCACGCCGAGAGGCGTGGGCTTGTCCCTCATAACGCGGCGTCACTGTCGGTCATGCCCCGTACTCCACCTCCAGCGCCTCGCCGCAGCCTGACTGCAGCCGAGGCACAAGCTTTACTCGAAGCAGCAAAGGGGGAACGGTGGGAAGCCCTAATCGTGCTCGGCCTTACCGCCGGCCTGCGCCCTGGTGAGCTGACCGGGCTGCTGTGGGAGGACTTGGAACTGGACGCTCTACCACCTAAAGCGAAGGTGTCTGGTTCGATGAAGCGCCGGCCCGACAGTTCCCTCTACCGCGACACCGTGAAGCGCAGCCGCGCGGGGCTTCGTACGGTCGCTTTACCCCCTGTAGCAGTCGAAGCCCTTCGAGCACACCGTCACCGCCAGGCATCCGATCGGGTGGCCGTCGGTCCCAGATGGCAGGACCATGGGCTCGTCTTCACCAGCGAGACCGGCACACCTATTGATCCAGCGCACCTTCGGAGGATGTTCAAACGTGTAGCCAAGAAGGCTGGGATCGAAGGGGCAAGCATGCCCTACCTGCTCCGTCACTCAGCGGTTTCCCTATTGCTGGACGCGGGAGCCGGGATCGAGGAGGTGGCCGACCTCTTAGGAGACGAGCCAACCACTCTGCACCGGCACTATCGCCACCGGGTACGCCCTGTGGCCTTCGGGCACGAATCGGGCACGACAACTCGCTCACTCGTTCGTCGAACACCCCTACAAGCCCCTCACCTGCACTTTCTCGGTCGGGGAGGCGGGACTTGAACCCGCGGCCTCCTGCTCCCAAAGCAGGTGCGCTGCCAACTGCGCTACTCCCCGGTTTGCACCCCGATCGTACCGTGCCGGTACCTGCCGGCGGGCGGCTCAGCGCCGCGGTCGGCCTGCTCGAAGAGCCAGAAGGCGTGACTGCGTACGTACCTAATGACAGCCCTTGCCCGGCGCGCCGAGACCACTGTGCGTTGCCGGCGTCATAGGTGAGCCCTTGGCCGGCAAGCCCAAGCAGTGCTTTAGTGCGTCGAGCATCGCGCCGCTCTCGGGCGGTTGTTCGATGGTGCGCCCGTTGGAGGTCACTGCCTTGCAGTACACACCGTCTTGCCGGGTCACCAGGCAGGACATGCGCAGGGTGGCCCCGGTCCGGCGTGGGGCGCAGGTCCTAGCGGGCCCATCGACGAGCGTACGTATACGTCCCGTCGCGACTACCCCGACTGCTTGCCACTCGGGAGGTGCCGTCCGGCCCAAGAGGGCGGCCGGATCTTCGGATAACCCAAGAACAAAGGTCTCTTCATCCTGAGAACCTGGCTCTGGCGCGACGTAAACCCACGCCGGGTGACCTGACTCGGCGACGTGGTCACCGAGAGCCTCCAAGAGCACCACCGCCAACCGTTGCCAGTCAGGCATGAGCACCACCCCCAATACACGTTGAGCGAA